>JABWAJ010000456.1 GCA_013361075.1 Saprospiraceae bacterium
TGCAGACATAGCCGGCAGCTATGATGAAAAAATTCAACGCAGTATAAAATAAAATTTGCCGAACGTAGCCAATTAGTGAATTCCCGAACAAGCTCTAAGTCCCTACAGGAAACTTTGATCATTAAAATTATCCAGTAGTATGGAAAAATGACCTAAAAAGTGCTATGCTCCTCAAGAAATGCTGTAATCGGGGTAAGACAGCTAATTCTCCTCATCACGCTACCCTATTGCAATTGGTTTATTCTATAACTTTAGAACACTATCCACATTAAATAATGTCTGTCTTTTTTATAGTCCGATGGCTTCGACCTCTAAAGAGTAGACACTGTACTAAGAGCTTGTTCGGGATTTCCTGATCGAGCGAGTGTGAGGAAATTTTGTTTTAGACAAGGCGGGTTTTGCAGAGATAGCCGGCAGCTATCTTGAAAAAATCCAACGCAGTATAAAATAAAATTTGCCACACGCAGCCGATTGAGGAATTCCCGAACAAGCTCTAAGTTCGAATTTAGCCATTTTGAGGGCAATGAAGAAATTCAAGCCTCCACAAAACAAAGCGTTTCAAGAATCAGGGCATTTAATTCTCAACATCAAGTAAAAAAGCTGATGTAATAATTGAATTGCTTCAAATTCAAACTCCTTGTTTTCATTAGGTGCCCAATTTTTAATCTCGTCAAAAAATGGCTAAAGTCGAGCTAAATGGACAGCCATTAAATTGATGTCATTTGAAGATCCAAATATAGTTTTTTTTCACATAAATCTTATTGGGTAAATATTTTTTTTCTTTTTTTTGAAGAGCTAATCGGTATTAAGTACCTACCGGACACCGACCACACGCCAAATACCGGACCATAAAGACAGACACTAACCTGGTCCAAAATGGAAATAATTCCGACGACAAAGTTTTTAAGAAAGCAGGTCTTATAAAGCTCTGGTGGTTTTATGAAATAAATCACAAAGGCTCGTAATATACATATCTACACCTTCTTAACAAATTTTCTCCATAGGCATTCCTGAAATAAATACTTTTACGTCACGCTGCTGCTCCAAAGCGATGCGAACTGCTTCGTATTTCCAAAAAGAAAAAGGCTGATTGACGTGAAAAAACTGACCTGGCTTCACCTGCTCGCGGCATTCATTGCCGTAAAACTCCTTTTTCATGTGTACGTGAACGGCCTGTGGTCGTTTCACCGCGACGAACTGCTGTACCTTGCGCTAGGCAGGCACCTCGACTGGGGGTTTGCATCCGTGCCGCCCGCCATCGGTTTTTGGGGATGGTTTGGAGATGCAGTGCTCGGGGGCAGTGTGGGCGGTGTGCGGCTTATTTCCACCCTGTTCGGGACAACTACAGTGGTGGTCACGGCACTGATGGCAAGGGAAATGCTCCCGCCAACAGCTTCAGGCAAATTTGCGGTGGCGCTGGTGGGGATTGCCGGGCTGACGACGGGCGCTTTTTTGCGGCCCGCTATGTTGTTCATGCCGGTGGTTTTTGACGTTTTTTACTGGGCATTGCTCTGCCTCCTTTTTTTGAAATACCTGAATACCGAAAAATCGTCGTGGCTGGTGTGGTTTGGAGCAGTGGCGGGTTTTGGGTTGCTCAACAAGTACACCGTGCTGATTTTGTTGTTTGCCATGCTGCCGGGGTTGCTGTTTACCAAACGGCGCAACGTTTTCACCAACAAACAATTGTACCTTGCTGCCGGGCTTGCCCTGTTGGTCATTTCGCCCAATATTGCCTGGCAGGCAGCCCACGAATTTCCGGTGTTCCGGCACGTGGGTGAATTGGCAGCGTCGCAGTTTGCGCATGTTTCGGCGGGCAGTTTTTTCAGCGACCAATTGCAGTTTCACCTGGCGGCAGCGCCCGTCTGGCTGCTTGGCTTGTATTTTTTGCTTTTCGCAAAACAAGCCCAAACCTGGCGGATATTCGGTTGGATGTACCTGACCGTGCTGGCTGTGCTGCTGTTTTTTAGCGCTAAAAGCTATTATTCGCTGGGTGCTTACCCCGTGCTGGTGGCAGCGGGAGCGGCCTGGTTAGAACACCTGACTTCCAACCGGCTGCGATGGCTCAGAGTGGCGTTGCCGGCCCTGATGCTGGGATTGGGCGCGCTGACCATGCCTGTAGCTATGCCCTTTTTGAAACCGGAAGTTGAAGCCCGGTTTATGGAAAAATTAGTTGCGAAAATACCCGCCATGCGAGGTGTTTTGCGCTGGGAAGACGGCAATCATTACGCGTTGCCACAGGATTTTGCAGACATGCTGGGTTGGGAAGAAATAGCAGAAGTGGTGGGCAAAACCTGGCAAAATATTCCCGACAAAGCTATGGCAGCAATTTATGCGGAACACTATGGCCAGGCAGGCGCTATCGGGCATTTCGGGAAGCGATATAACCTGCCGGAAGTGCTGAGTTTCAGCGACAATTACCGCTATTGGCTGCCCGACTCCCTGCCCGCCAATTTTCAAACCCTGATTTATGTCAATGATGAGTTGGGAGACGACATGCCCGGCTTTTTTGAAAAAATAGAAAAAGTCTGGGAGTTGGATATGCCTTTGTCGCGCCAACACGGCGATCAGGTGTATTTGTGCCACGCCCCTACCCCCGCGTTTTTTGAGCGGATGAATGTAGCCTTTGAACGGGCGCGGAAGGAGGAGGAGATTGACTAAGATGTGCGGTTATCTGCCCTGCCAGATCAAGAGAGAAGCCAGCTTGCAGGAGAAGAATTTACCTGCATCATGCAAGCTGGCTCATGATTTGTTTTATTGCAGGGGTACTTTTTTCCGGATAAATCCTTCAATAAAATCAGCACCAGAATAGCCTGCAGCTATGATCCCGGAGATGATTTCATTTGAGGGCATGCTGTCTTTGTATTGAGCAGGATCGGTCAATAAAATTGCCAGCATCCCGGCAGTAAATCCGATCATCAGGCTGATAAAAAATCGTTTGCCTTCAAATTTTTCAGAAAAATTTTTTACCGTTACTTCTGGGTTGTCAAAGGTCTTTTTGATGCCGACCACAGCCCGGATGGCTTGCCCGGCCAAGCCAAGCAGCCCGCCGACGCAAAGAGAAAAAAGCAGTTGTTCCATGATGGTATGAAGTTTGGTTGATGAGTAATAAACCTCTGATGCGGTTCGGAAACGCCTACATTCCTGTAGGTTTTGATGTACCCAGTAAGGTGATAAAAGACAATAGCGCCACAACATTGCCTTCTTTGATTACCACGTCGTCAAAATCCCGGCCATAGGTAAAATTCAAACCCAGGTTCGATTTTAGTTTGTATTCAAAATTCACCGTATAGCGCCAACTTGCAGGAAGTTCTTTCGGGCTGCTTACTTTTCGGTAAAGCGCTTCTCCGCTTAGAGAATAGGGTTTGTCTGAAGGCGCCCAGAGAAGCCTTACACCAGCATCGTAAGAAAGGATACCCGCTACTTGTATGTTCCCATTTTCGTCCTGGTAATCAGCATCGGGGCTTTTGAGTACCCTTCCCATTGCCAAAACAGAGAGCCCATTCTCCCCTTCCCAGCCGGAGGTAAGCCAAATTCCCAATTTTGAAATGGAGCGTTGATTGTAGCTGTTGTTGGCATAATCCTGGACAATACCGGCAGTCAGGTCGAGTTTGAAGCCAATTCTGTTGAACCGGAGTCTTTTTATTTTGGATTCCAGTTTGGCCAATTCAGCTGATTTAAAATCTTTGAATTTTCTGTTTCTGTAAACATTAAGGGTGTCCAACCAGGATTGCGATTCGAACGCGCTGTCAATCATGGCCTGGTAGACCAAATCATCCGCTAAATATGATTCTATATTGCGGTGAATAAAACTCAGGCTTTCCCTTGTTGAATCAATTAAATCCAAAGTAGCGCGTGGAAAATGTCCCCGGGATAAAGAAACTTTAATGCCTGCTGAAACCTGGGTTAAGGGCAAATCATTAGCTTCTGAAGCTTCTCTGCGCCTCACTGCGGCGGATATCACCAGGCTTTGCCAAATGCAGTTGGCCAGTTTATTGTTTTGGAAACTTTCAAAGCTGATTTTTTCTTTTCCAAACAGCCAGGCCGGGGCAAATTCTATGGCATAATTGGCAGGCAAATTTGAAAATCCATCGGTTTGGCTGACAACCGAAGCCATAAATTCAGCTACATCCCTCGGTTTATCTATTTCTGAGGGCGCAAATCCCAGCAGGGTTGCAGCCGGTGTAGCCGGGGCGGTCAGCAGGTCAAAATCAATCCGGTCATTTTGAGCAAAAGTGCAATGGCAAACAAAAAGAGCCAATACACCCGGAAATGTTATTCTTTTCATTTTATTCAGGATTTTGTAAACCGGATATACGCTTCGTAAACCACTACGTCGCCTATATTGCCGGCCTGGGTTGAATTGGTAATGTGGATGTCTGTGGTTCCTCCTGTGAGTTTCAGCGTGAGCGTTGTATCAACGGATTGAGTGGCAACTACAGTTACCAGAACAGACAGGCGCTGGCCTGCCAATTGCGACCCGGGACCAAGGTTAACCGGTACTCCTGATGCAAGATTGCCCCCGGCCGAAGCAGGGCTGCTCACTGTACGTTTTACCGAATAACTGCCCTGGGTTAATTGTGCATTTCCTATCCCAATTTCGAGGGTAATTGGGGAAGCATTTTTAACCAGGCATTTACTGAGAATCACTGGTGCGGGAATAAGTGCCATAATTGAATAAATTATTTGTGAAAAAATATATGATAGAGGGGTTTTAGGGTCGCTGAAATAATAACTGTCAACTTTTCCAGGAGGTCTTTTGCTCCTACCCTTCGTTGGGGAACCGCCTCCCTTAGCTTTGGCTAAGGTCGGGAACCCCCGCCTCGGTTAGAACCAAAATGCCTTGCCTGGCAAAA
>JABWAJ010000457.1 GCA_013361075.1 Saprospiraceae bacterium
TGCGGTGCTCTTCGCGCCGGACAATGGCGCGTTCGTTTGGCAGGTCTTTGTTGTAAACCAGGCGCTGGCGGAAAAAACCGGGCGAGACTTCAAACCCGTTGCCAGCTTTGCGCACAAGCGCCATGTTTCCGTAAATGGGGAAAGGTGATTTTTCCACCTGGTAGTAATCGGTGTAATCATCCCAGGCCCAACCCGAACCAAACCGCTCGTCTTTGTAATTATCGGGCGAAAAATAAAGGTTCCCTTTGTGGCTTTTCAGGAAGCTGAATGCCGTACTGTCGGGGAAAAAATCCGGGTTTAAGAAAAGCGGATTGCCGCTGCCCCAAATGATGAGGGAATCGCCTTTTTCTTTGTAGTAAAAAGCAGGAATGGTGTCGGACAAGACCTTCCACGCCGTATAGAGCGTAAAAATTTTCATGTTCGACGCAGGCGTGAAGTAAATCTCGCCATTTTTATTGTAGATCATGCGCTTGTCTTCAGGATCGAACAAAACGAACCCGGTGAAGCTTTTCGAAAAAACCGGTGATTCCTCTACCAGAGTTTTGAGCGTTTTAAAAGACTTGGTCAGCTTTGTTGATTGGCCGAAGCCGGCAAAGGGGCACATGAATAATGCTGCAAAAAGCAGATATTTGCAGTTTGGTAAATTGATCACGGGAATAGCAGAACCTTTAATCATGAAATACAGATTTTCACTCATCGTCATTTTTCTTGCCTCATTTTTTTCAGAAACCCGGGCACAAACTGGCGGACCGGGCATTCTGAACTGGTTTCAGGAGTCGGGCAATGCGATTGTCGCGCTAAAAAACGAAAAAAACCTGATACCGTTGCAGCGTCTTGATACTTTAAAGGTTGCAAGCCTCGTCATCCGCCTGCCCAAGGGCAATTATTTTCAAAATACGCTCGATCAATACGTCCCAACTGCACAAATGGGCATTGGGGTAAAAGAAGATACTGATTATCAGGCTTTGGCCAAAGAAATTGCCCAACAATACAATGTCGTCATTGCTGCTGTTGACGCAGACGCCATCCGTGACGACATTGTCGGGCCATTCAAGATGATGGATCGCCTGTTCAGCACTTTGCGCAAAGAAACAAATTTCATTCTGGTCATTCTGGGTCAGGGGGAGGTTTGGGCCAACCTTGCCGTCCACAATTACTCCGATGTGCTGATTTATGCGCCTTTCAATGACAATTTTACCCAATCGCTGTCGGCCCAGGCCATTTTTGGTGCAGCGGGCCTTTCCTCCAAACTGCCTTCCGACCTGAGTTACACCTACCGCGAAGGCGACGGACTGACCATCCCGGGCGGTTTGCGGTTGCGCTTTTCCCCGCCGGAAGCCATTGGCATCAATGGCGATTCATTGCGCAATGGGATAAACACCATTCTCATGGAAGGGTTGAATGCCAAAGCGTTTCCGGGCGTTCAGGCACTGGTTGCTAAAGACGGCCACATCATTTACCACCAGGTTTTTGGCCGGCAAACCTATGACCCCAATTCGCCCCCTGTCGCGCATCAGGACCTCTACGACCTGGCGTCTATTACGAAAATATCTGCCAGTTTGCCCGCGCTGATGAGGTTGTACGAAGAAGGAAAAATTGACCTGGATGCCCCGCTGAAAAGCTGGTATCCAAAATTCAAACAATCCAATAAAAAAAAACTGACGCTGCGCCGCCTGCTCACCCACACGGCGCGGATTAAGGCCTGGATTCCGTTTTGGCGCAACACCCTCAAAAAAAACGGCACGTTTAAAAAGAATACTTTTCAGCGCGATTCCTCCGGGGTTTTTAACGTGAAAGTGACGGACAGCCTTTGGTTGCACCAGGAATACCGGGATAAAATATTCAAAGCCATCAAAAAATCGAAACTCAACAAGGAGCCGGGTTATGTCTATTCCGACATGTCCTTTTACCTCTATCCTGAGGTGGTGGAATCCCTTACTGGTCAGCCTTTTGAAACCTACCTGAAAAATACGTTTTACCGGCGGTTGGGTGCCAATAGCCTCACGTTTAACCCGCTGCGGTTTTACCCAAAAGACTGGATCATCCCCACCGAAAACGATACTTTTTTCCGAAAGACCCAAATCCACGGGGTTGTGCACGATGAAGGTGCCATCATGCTCGGCGGTGTTTCGGGGCATGCCGGCCTTTTCGGCAACATTACTGACCTCGCCAAATTGATGCAACTCTACCTGAACGGGGGCACTTACGGCGGCGAACGTTACCTGTCGGAAGCCACGCTGAAAACCTTCAATAGTCGTCCGTACGAAAGTGAAGGCATCCACCGCGGCATTGGATTTGACAAACCTCTGTTGAAATACGATCCGGAAAAAAGCCATACGGCGGCGGCGGTCAGCCCGGAAAGCTTTGGTCATTCAGGCTTTACCGGCACTTTTACGTGGGTGGACCCGAAAGAAAATCTGATTTTTATCTTTTTCTCCAACCGCGTTTACCCAACCCGCGACAACCGGAAACTGATCGAAATGCGCATCCGGCAGCGGGTGCAGGAAGCGATTTACCGGGTGATAGGGAAATAAACAGTGCGCAGGTTTTTAGTGGGCAGTGGGCAGTTTTGTTCCGGATTTTGAGAAAGAGGTTGGTAAACAATTGATAGTCAAAATAAAACAACAAAATGGAAGATAAGGATCATCGGATAATTTTGCGACCGGCAACCCTTGCAGACCTCCCCTTAGTGGAATATTGGGACGAGCAACCGCACGTCATTGATTCCGACCCGGATGATGACTGGAACTGGGCCGTTGAACTGGATCGCTTTCCGGACTGGCGGGAGCAGTTGATCGCAGAATTGGACGGAAGACCGATTGGTTTTGTGCAAATCATTGACCCCGCTCGCGAAGAAACCCATTATTGGGGCGATGTGCCGGAAAACCTGCGCGCCATTGACATCTGGATTGGCGAAGCGGAGGACCTGGGGAAAGGCTATGGCAAGGCGATGATTTACCTGGCTCTCGACCGGTGTTTCGCGGATGACGCCGTAACCGGAGTACTCGTAGATCCGCTGGCCTCGAATGTCAGGGCGCATCGGTTTTATGAGCGGGAAGGCTTCAAGTTTATAGAAAAAAGAAAGTTTGGGGGAGAGGATTGTTTTGTGTATCGGATAGACAGATAGGTTTTTTAGTTTGCAGTTGGCAGAAGTGTTTGTACTTCTGACAAATATAATCCTTTAATAATCAAATTATTGAAAGTCGGAACAACCCTGGCAACTGCCAACTAACCCCCTGCCAACTGCCTAAAAAGCCTCTCCCACCGTTAAATAAAACCCCGATTCTTCTTTTCCGACCCCATAATCCAGTCGCAGGTTGATTTTTTGCCGCCGGTCTAATGCAAAACGCAGGCCAGCACCAACGTTCCATCGTAGAAATGCCTGACGAACAGGCTCATTTTCGCTGCCCACCCAGCCTGCACCGCCGAATGCTACAGCGCCGATCCGCCAGAACAAAGGCAAACGGTATTCACCCTGCAACAACAGCAGGCGCTTGTCGCGAAAACGCCCGTCGAAATAGCCGCGCAGCCGCCTGGTGCCCCCTAAGGTGGCCAGTTGGTGAAAAGGAGGATCGCCGGTAGTGAGGACGGCAACTGCATTCAGCGCAAGTACATGCTTTTTAAACACCGGAAAATACCGCGCAGCATCTGCGGAAAATCTGGAATAAGTGAAATTGCTGCCGGTAGTAGGGCCTTCGGCGTACGCTAAGATTTCAACCAGCCAGCCTTTGGCCGGAAAAAAGAGCTGGTCGCGGCTATCAAAATTGTACAACATGCCCACGCCCGACACGCGCCCGCCGCCGGCACCGGTGATGCCCTCTGTAGCCAGCTGAGCCGTTGAATCGCGCAACACAATGTTAACATCGTCAAAAGCATAGCGCAACCCCAAATAGCTATAGCGGCCCACTTTTCGCAGGGCACTGAGCCGGAGTCGGGGATAAGTGGCATCGTATTTTTCGAGATAATCTTTGGGTGCTGCATTGCCGATGCCGAAGAAGTTATAGACATATCGGTAATACCCCAGTTCGCCATACAGCCACCAGCGGTCCTGGTTGAAATACAACTGGAAAGGTGCGTAAAAAAGGATCTGGCGGAATTGAGTGTATGCGCCCCCAAACGTGATGCTGGAGCGCCTGCCGGGCAATTTCCGGTCGGTTTGAAACGTCAGAATACCACTGGCACCAAACCCCCAACGCGTGTCGGGCGAATAAAACACAATGGGCAGCGCCAGGATACCCGGGCGGGAAAGGGTGTCCGGCTGGCTGCGTAAAGCCGGGGCCGATAAGATAAAGAAAACCAGGAGGCAAAAGTGGCGCATGTTTTTCTTTTCATTTACGGGAGAACAAACCCGGACAGATTTTCTGTAAAAAGATAGCACGCCAATAGTTAATTTCTGTGCTTTCATCCCGCTTAAATGAGCATTTTATCTCAAAAAATGAAGGAAGCAAGGTTAAGCCCTGACAAAAGTGTAGATTTGCGCAGTTTTGAAAATGCCGGCTTTTTGCTGGTATAAAAATCTTCAAAAATTTTAGTTTTGTCTTCTTCTTTTATTCCGATGCCGCTATCCTCTACTTCCCAGTAAATAGTTTTATTACTATCAGAATCATCCATATAAGTTCTAACGAAAATTGTATTTTTTGTGTTTTCTGCCTCAACTGCATTTGTAAGAAGGTTAAGAAAAACTTGAAGTAATTTGTCTTTCTGAAAATAGATTGAGGGAAGATTTGGCTGAAGTTCAGTTTCGAAGTACATATTAATTATGCAGGCATTACTTTGCATAATGTTAACAGCAATTTGGGTTATATCGTTAATTGAGCATATTTCCGTTTCAGAGTTTTGCTTTTTAGAAAAAT
>JABWAJ010000458.1 GCA_013361075.1 Saprospiraceae bacterium
AAAGAACCAGGAAGGCCTGGAGCTGTCACATCATAACGGCCAGCTGCCGGATATACCCCCGGCATGGTGCGGAAGTCAGCATCCTGCGGAACACCAGCAGGGTCAGCACGATCGCGGCCAAAAACGCCGGCTAAAAAGTCAATCTGAGCCTGGCTCAGGGAAGTTGTTCCGTAAATCCGCTGGTGCAGGTTTGAGTTCAGAACAACATAACCGTAAATACAACCCGGAGTCATCGAGCAAGGCGTCGTGTTGCGCTGAGACGGGTCGTTCTGGTCCAGGATGGTTTTCGTCTGACGGCGGAAATAAAATGGGAAACGCGGGTCTTTGTCTTCCAGCATTTCTACCATGTACTGGTGCAACAGGTAACCGAAGTTGTTCACACCTAAGGTATAAGAGTTTTCATACCAGGAGTGACGAACGTCGTTGGAGCTTTGCAGTTTGCTGAACTGGAATTGAAAATCTTCAGCTGCGGTCGAAATCAGGCCGCCATCTGTGAAAACTTTTTCAATATCCTGCTTAGCCGTAGGGCTAACCTGACGGGTTTGCATGAGCAATTTCAGCTTCAGCGAACGGGCAAATTTAAGCCACCGGCCACTGTTACCGCCGTAGATGATGTCGCCGCTAACTGCAACCGGAGTGGTTCCACTCAGGTTGGCAATGGCTGCATCAATCAATGCAAGTGCATCGGCATAAATGGCTTCCTGATCGTCAAACTTTGGTGCTTTGATGGCGTCAGCAGCATCGCCTTTGAGGGCCTCGCTGTAAGGAACATCACCAAACAAATCTACCATCGTTGAAAAAGCATAAGCCTTCAACAATTGGCCAATGCCCAAATAGTGTGGGCTCAAAGCGTCAGGATTGGAAGCAATCTGGATGATGCCTTCGATGTCCTTCAGCGGACCGGCATACATGTTATTCCAAAATCCGTCGTAGCTGTTCTGGGCCAACTGGAAGTTGTCACCGCTGGCCAGGATGCCGGCAAAACCAAGCTGGTTGTCATTTACAGCGCCTTCGAGGGCATCCGCCAGTGACAGTTCAGCTTGTGACAGCAGCAGGTTGATGGCTGCCGTAGTAGGATTGTTCGGGTCGTCATTGATGTCGAGCTCGAACAGGTTGCAACTACCCAGCACAAATACCAAAGAAAATGCTATGAGTAGTTTATTCCAATATCCGGTTTTCTTCATTTTAGATTAATTTTTAGTGAATGTTTGGGAAGCCAAATCCCAGTTGTAGAGCTGGCTTCCTACATTGCTTTTCAATACTCGTTGCTGCCAGGCTTTAACCTGAATGATCAGGGGCCGGCTTCAACCATAAACGCCCATTCGTCGTCAACTACTAGAATGTAACCGAAAGGTTTACACCATAGCGACGCGTTGTTGGGTAGCTGCTGTATTCAAAACCCTGTACGTTTGAACCAGCTGTTTCACCCAATACTTCCGGGTCCATGTTCAATCCCTCTACTACGTTGGGAGAATTGAACCACAGGTTACGACCGGAAACAGAAAGACGAGCAGATCCAAATGGCGTTTTTTCCAGCAGTTTTTTCGGAAACTCATACGACAGCGATACTTCGCGGAGGCGAATGGTCGTCACGTCGTAAACGTTTACTTCGTCAGCACCATAAGAACCAAAGCCATCGCTGAAGTGGTAGTCGAAAGCTGTGATCGGCGTGGTATTCTTGATGAAGTTGCCGTTTTCGTCCGTTACCGGTTCGAAAGTACCTGTATTGCCATAAACCCCCGGGATGATCCGGAGTGCTTCACGGTCTTCCGTCAACTTCAATTGTCCACGGAGCATCAGGTCGCTGGCTGTTGTAAAGAACAGGTCGCCACCCTGGCGCCAGTCAATCAACGCCTGAACAGACAAACCTTTGTAGCTGAAGGTATTCACAAAACCCATGAGGAAGTCAGGGTTCGGGTCACCAATGATTTCCAGTTTAGGCAGTACGATATAAGTTCCCAAATCTTTGTTGATCAGGAGGTCGCCTTCACCGATATAATTGCCATCTGCATCATAGGAGTTCGTGCGGGCAGGAGCCGAACCGATGATCTGGCCGTAAGGGAAACCTTCCCGGTGAACTGTTCCACCGCCACCCCAGGTAATGCCGAGGTTTTCCAGGTACAATTCCGTTCCGTCGCCTGCGTCAATAACCAATGATTTGATTTTTGTAAAGTTGACCAGCGTATTCCACTCAAAACCACCAGCCGTACGAATCGGTGTCAGGTTCAGAGCAATTTCCCAGCCTTTGTTTTCAATTTCACCTGCGTTTACGATAGCTTCCGTGAAGCCCGTAGATGCCGGAAGGCGGGAGCTGGTAATCTGGTCTGTAGAGTTGCGTTTGAAGTAAGTTACATCCAAACCAACCCGGTTGCGGAAGAAGCGAAGGTCTGCTCCAAATTCAATTTCGGTAGTCAACTCGTTTCTCAGATCCGCATTACCCAGCGTACCATCCAGTGTAGCACGGTTGAATACCGTACCCGTAGGAGAAGTATGCGGAATGCCAAGACGGTATGTTGTGGCTGTCAGGTATGGGCTGGCTTCGTTACCCACCTGTGTCCAGGCAGCGCGAACTTTACCATAGCTGAAGATATTGTTGCTGATTCCAAAAGCGTCAGAGAACACGAAAGACGTGTTCACGCCAGGATAGAAGAAGCTGTTTTTGCCGTCGGGCAGAGTAGAAGACCAGTCATTGCGGAAAGTAGCGCCCAAATAGAGGTAGTTTTTATACCCCAGTTGAAGGTCAGCATAAGCTGCATAAAAACGCTGCTTACGGTTGTATTCGTTGGCAAACTGAGAAGCTGTGGCGCCTGTATTGTAAAGGCCCGGAGAGATTACGTTATCTCCTTCTACATAGCGGCTCTTGTATTCACGCTGGTTCAGGTTCAAACCACCGATCAGGCGGAAGTCGATATCCTGCGTGATGTTGGTGGAAATCGTTGCCAGGTAGTTCAAGTCAACTTCGCGGTTGGTAATGTCATCCGTCCAAACATAACCGTTTGCATCGTTCGTGCCACCGGGGCGCAAAATGCTCTTGCGGCTGTCTGTGTAAGTATTGATACCACCACGTGCTGTCAGGTTCAGCCAGGGCAATACGTCGTAGCTCAGGGCGATATTGCCATAAACACGGTTTACATCGCTGGTATAACGGCTGTATTTAGCCAACCACAGCGGGTTGTCCAATGCACGGTAAAATACGTTGCTGCCATCAACCGGGTTTTCGAACGGGTAAGGAATGCCTTCCGGGTTCGATCCCGTCAAGTCAAAGTTACGTGGCAGGTAAAACAAACGGGTAAAAATAGATGGCGCCAGAGCACCAAAGTTGCCACCATAGATGGCACCTGCGCTTGGCGGGTTTTCCTGCGTTGTATTAACATAAGTAACATTACCGGAAACAATCAGGCCGTTTGCTAATTTTGAGTTTCCACCAAAGCTCAGCGAAGTTCTGCTGGCTTCAGTACCCGGAGCAATACCCTGGTTGGTCATACGGGAAACCGTACCACTCAGGTTGTTGTCAGCTCCACCAGCATTGATTGTCAGAGAGTTTTCCCAAAGCTGTCCGGTTTCAAAGAAATTGTCAATGATTTCGTAAGGACGGTAAGGGACCGGCAAAGCACGACGCGTACCATCCGGCAGAGTTTCAAACAATTCAGGGAAAACGTTGGAAAAACGCGGTGCAGCAAAGCCCGTAGAAACGAGCGGGTGAGGCACGGTTCCTTCCGGATAGCCAGGTACGATTACTTTGCTGTAGTTCGTTCCATAAGCTGAATTGATGCGATCCACTTCAGTAGCAAACGGAGATCCCCAGTTGCCAATGAAACCGCCATTGTAAACCTGGTTAGAGCCCTGTCCGTAAACATTCTGATAATCTGGAACGCCGGAAATTTGCTCCAACTGATAAGAAGAGTTGTAAGAAACTTCAAGACCTTTGCGGGTCTTTTTGCTTCCACTTTTGGTAGTGACTACCACAACACCATTGGTTGCACGTGAGCCATAAAGAGCAGCAGCAGCAGCACCTTTAAGGATCGTCATCGACTCGATGTTATTCGGGTCAATATCGAAAGAACGGCTGCTGTACTGAGAACCACCTGTTGAACCTGTTGTAGCGTTCACAGAGTTGTCGAAAGGAATACCATCCACAACAAACAAAGGCTGGGTATTCCCCGTCAAAGAGGAGTTACCGCGAATGTTAATTTTTGTGGACTGACCAGGAGCTCCCCCTGCACCAGTAACCTGCACACCAGGCACTTTACCGGCAACTGCCCGCACCGGGTCGGGCTCAGAGCGTTGTGCCAATTCATCACCCCCAAGGTCGGTCACGGAATAACCCAACGCTTTCTTTTCGCGCTGAATACCTACCGCCGTCACGAGGACTTCATCAATTTGCACACCCTCTTTCATGGTAACATCCTGAATATTGGATGCACCCAGGGTAATTTCCTGCTCGCTGAAGCCGGTATAGCTTACAACCAGGACATTACTGCCGGCAGGCACGGAAAGGGAGTACTTGCCGTCAACGTCGGTAACCGTACCAGTGGACGTTCCTTTAACCAGGATACTGGCTCCAATCAGAGCTTCTCCTTTTTCGTCCGTCACGGTTCCGCTCACTGTCCGCTGTGCCATGGCGAAGCCAAAAGCGAAGCAGACTAGCGTCAAAACTAGTGAGAGTTTTTTCATACTAATCCAATTTTGTTTTAAAAAACTGAAACTAAAAATATACGCATTGTTTTACTTCAGCAACGTTTTGTTAACGTTTGAAGAAACAAAGGGTAACCTTAGAGAAAACATCCGTACTAAATAAAATTTGTGTTTCAGTCGGGA
>JABWAJ010000459.1 GCA_013361075.1 Saprospiraceae bacterium
TCTTCGAAGAACATCCCGATTTTGCAGGCGTTATTCATTTCGCCGCCTTGAAGGACGTCGGGGAATCGGTTTTTAAGCCAC
Source organism: Saprospiraceae bacterium (assembly GCA_013361075.1). Classification (GTDB taxonomy): domain Bacteria; phylum Bacteroidota; class Bacteroidia; order Chitinophagales; family Saprospiraceae; genus JABWAJ01. Next base: position 82 of record JABWAJ010000459.1, read on the forward strand.
TAAGTTATTTTCGAAACAACCTGAACAGCTTGTTCAATATACTCGAATGCATGTCTGAGTTTGGGACAACGCATTTCATTTTTTCTTCTTCCTGTTCAGTATATGGAAATATAGAGACCTTGCCCGCCACCGAAGCTGAGCCTTTGAAAGAGCCTGAATCGCCTTATGCACGCACCAAGCAGATGGGAGAGGCTGTCATCCGCGACTTTTGTGTGTCACGCCCGGGGTTTAGCAGCGTGCTTTTGCGTTATTTCAACCCTGCAGGTGCCCACGAAAGTGCCCTGATTGGCGAGTCTCCGGCAAATCGGGCAAGCAACCTCGTTCCGGTCATCACTGAAACAGCCATCGGCAAACGGCCGGAAACCCAGGTTTTTGGCAACGATTACCCTACACGGGATGGGAGTTGTATCCGTGACTACATCCACGTTATGGACTTAGCCAATGCGCATACCAAAGCACTGGAATACCTGCTTGACGGCCGGAGTGAAAAAGCCTGCGAAATTTTTAACCTCGGTGCCGGAGAAGGCGTAACAGTACTGGAAGCCATTGCGGCTTTTGAACACGCGACCGGCCAGCAACTCAATTACCACATTGGTCCCCGCCGTCCGGGTGACGTTGTTGCCATTTATGCCAATTACGAAAAAGCAGCAAGGGTATTGGGTTGGAGACCAACCCGGGACATGGAAGCGATTATGAAATCAGCCTGGGCGTGGGAAAAAGTGAGAGGATAGAAGTATTGAGTCACTAAATCAACCCCCGGGATTTCAACTCGAGGTATTTATTAATTGTATTCATCGAAAGTGCCTGCGGCTCAGTAAGGATGGCCTGAATGCCAAATTGTTTCAACTTATTGACCATAGCCGATTTTTCGGCCATAAATTTTTGTGCCACGGTTTGGCGGTAAATGCCCTCAAGGGTAGTTGCTTCCTGGTTGACAAAATCCCGGATTTCTGTGTTTTCAAAAAAAATAACGACCAGCAGGTGATTGTTATTGATGCGGCGCAGGATGGGCATAACTCTATCCAGAGCGTAACTGCTTTCAAAGTTGGTAAATAGCAGCAGCAAACTGCGCCCGCCAGTGATAAGTTTACGGGTTGCCTGATAAAGCAGCTCGTAGTTGGCCTCTTTAGGGCGGTCGGATTCATTGTAAAGTGTAAGTAATATCTTGCTAAGCTGGGTCGCCTTGTTGTCTGCTTTGAGGGTAGCACCCATTTTATCGGAAAACGTAATCAGCCCGGCACGGTCGTATTTTTTCAAAGCGATATTAGAAACGGCAAGGCTGGTATTTACGGCATAATCCATCAAACTCAGTCCATCAAAAGGCATACGCATGGCTCGGCTTTTGTCAATAATGCAGTAAACCTGCTGCGCCCGTTCGTCTTCGTATTGATTTACCATCAAATCAGCGCGCCGGCTGCTGGCTTTCCAGTTGATGCTGCGGTGGTCGTCGCCAGGCACATAATTTTTGATTTGTTCAAATTCATAACTGTGCCCGATACGTCGCAGTCGTTTGATTCCCTGTTGATTAGAGAGCCGATCAAAAGCCCTGTATTCGTATTGCTTCATTTGGAGTATGGAGGGATAAACGGGCACCTGAGCTTCTGCAGGAATACTGATGCGGCGTTCTGCTAGTCCGAGCAGGGTAGTTGCAAATAAGTTAATGCGGTTAAAAACATAAGCCCCTCGTTGGAGCGGTCTGAGTTCGTAGCTGATCTCCTGTGTTTCACCGGGGTTGACTGAAGCATGTAACAAAAAATTGCGCTCCTGAAACTGGAAAGGAATTTCGTCAATGATTTTAAAAAAAAGGCGTTGCCGTGATTGGTTGGTCAAGATCAGCACAACCGGGTTGGCATCGCTGAGAGAAAAAATTTTGGGCAGCTTTCGGCGTGCAATTGCAAGGTTCTGCTTTCCAAATAACAAGGAAAAATCCAGCGCAACTAACGCAAAGCTCAATGCCAGGGCTACCTGGGCAAGTTGGAAGATCAGCGGAACAAAAAAGCTGGTCGCAAAGGCCACTACCAGTATTCCGCAAAGGCCAAAAAAACGGTTGGTCAAATACAGGTTTTTCAAAACGTCGGTACTTTTATGATGAGATGAACCGCCAAAACGACCTATCGGGGCACTTCAATTTTTTCTACAAGGGCATCTATCACTTCACGTACTGCGAGGCCTTCCATTTCCCGTTCCGGGGTCAGAATGATCCGGTGGTTGAGGACCGGAAAAGATACCGTCCTAATGTCGTCGGGGGTAACAAAGTCGCGACCATTCATCGCTGCCATTGCTTTGGCCATCTTCATCATGGCTAAAGACGCACGCGGCGATGCACCCAGAAACAAATCACTGTGATCACGTGTAGAGTGGACAATGGCGGCAATGTAATCCAGCAATTCTTCACGAATATGGATTTGCTCTACGAGGTTTTGACAAGCGCGGATGTCGTCAGCGGACAAAACAGCTTTGACCTCGTGCCGAAGGTTGACTTTAAAATCGTTGTGAAACCGGCGGAGAATTTGTTTTTCATCTTCCAGTCCGGGATACTCCAGGTTGATTTTTATCAAAAATCGGTCCAATTGCGCTTCCGGCAATTTATAGGTTCCTTCCTGTTCGATGGGATTTTGCGTGGCAATGACAAAAAACGGAAAACCCATGGTGTGGGTTTTTCCATCCACCGTAACCTGGTATTCTTCCATCACTTCAAACAGTGCAGATTGTGTTTTTGCAGGAGCCCGGTTGATCTCATCAATAAGGATGATATTGGAAAAAACAGGCCCCGGATTGAAGGAAAAATCCGAGTTGCGCATGTTGAAAACAGTGGTCCCCACAACGTCGCTTGGCATCAGGTCGGGGGTGAACTGGATTCTCGAAAAATCTACATCCAGGGTTTGAGCCAGTAGTTTTGAGGTCAGGGTTTTCGCTATACCCGGCACGCCTTCTACCAGGACATGGCCGCCTGAAAAAATTGCCGCCAGCAACAAATCCAGCAAATCATGTTGCCCGACAATTACTTTGGCGATTTCGTGCCGGACCCGATCCGCAGCTTTGTGAATTCTTTCAAGATCCAGGCGCATGCGTTGCCGGGGTTCTTTTTCAGGAGCAGGGGCTCCGGGCTCCGGGGTTGGGATGAATTCCGGTATTTCTTCGTTGAGGTCTTCAGTCTGCATGGTTATTCAACTATTAGAAGGTATACAATCAAATAGGGCGCTGCAATTCCTGCCCGTTTAATCATTTGCAAATTTTATAAAACTGATCCATCAACCGATGGAAATCAATCAATTTAGCCGTTCCAATCGCATACGCCTTTTTGATGGTTTCCTGCATGGAAAAAATGTCCCGAATCAGTGTTTCCGGCACCTCTGACCGCGCAGCCAGGCGGGCAAAAAATTGTTCATCACCTTCCCGGTAGTTCAGGTTGTACTTTTCCCGGATAAAACCATTAAACAAACGAATCTTTTGCATGGCTAACTTTTGATGGTTGTTTTGCAAAAAGTACAATTGTCCGATGGTTTGGACAAATTCCAGTGAGGTATTGGTATTGCGCTCAACAACCGGCACTATCTGCTGCCGCCTTTTTGCCCGAAACAACAAATACAGCAACACGGTGCCCAACAACAAGTACCAGGCCCAGGTCAGGGCAGGCTGTGACAGTACATATTTCAACGGACTTTCCTGGCTAATTTCCGGCGGGCCGTCCGAAGCGCGCTGATTGGCGAGCCGGGTAACGGATTCTGGTACCCGACTGTATTCATCCCAGTAAACCTGGCCTTCCGGCAAATGGGCAAAAACGCGACGGGCGTATTCCAGGCCTTCTTTTCGGATAAGGTGATAATTGGTAAATGCGAGCGGGGTGGTATGCAGGTAAAAATAGCCAGCACCATGTTTTACCCTCGCAAAATTGATATAAGAACTGTCTGCTATGACATAGCCCAGGATTGTTCGCTGTGTGTCCTTATCGCAAAAGTATTCGCTTCCCATAAACCTCCAGGGATAGGACTGAATTTGAAAGTTGTTGAGGTATTGATACTTTGGTGCCTCGCTCATGATCAGGTCGGGATGATCCAGATTCAAACGAACCAGAGTATCCCTTATGCTATGAAATCCATCCCACGGCGTACCACACTCTTCGAGATAAAGATAGAACATGAGGTCGTGCGGAATCGTATTACAGGAAATAAAAGCCTGATTACCCTCACTCACAAACTGCAACAGAGCATTGCGGTCGCGTTCGGTCATGTACATCCCTGCACCTGAAAAAACGTAGCTTGCCTTAGGAGTATCGTGTTGTGAAAAACTCCCATTCAGGCTGTCTTTCAGTACTATGACGCCACCACCCGGAATAAATTGATCCAGGAGACTGAAAAGAACATTTACACCATAAGGATCCCTGCTTTTATGATGATAATCCTCCTTCCAGGAATATTGTTGGCCGGAGTTGCCAAACAGCAGATACAGCAACAAAAAAACTACGGCAATTCCACCCAGGATATACAATCTTTGTCGGCTCATGGCTTGTTGTTTTGGGGGATGAGCGAAAGCATTTCCTGAAACGGGCCCTGCATCTGTTCAAAATCTTTTTTTCCGACAACAACATCTCCATACCAGGCCCATTCGAAATCGCGGGTCACTTCCCGGAAAGGCTGGTGAAGGGTAGTGTGGCTCAACTCCCGGAGGTAATCCCGATTGGTTTTGTCTTTTTTCCAAAAAACCAGCTGCTGTTGTGATAGTTTTTTGAG
>JABWAJ010000016.1 GCA_013361075.1 Saprospiraceae bacterium
GTTGCTGTCGCGCCCAGGTTATCCAATCGACCACAAAAAAATAATAGATGCCTGCGCAGCTAACCGGGTTGCCATTGAAATCAATGCAAGTCCGTATCGCCTCGACCTCGACTGGCGTTGGATACCTTATGCCATAGAAAAAGGGGTTCTGCTCAGCATCAACCCGGATGCACATAGCAAAGAAGGCATTGGGGATATTCTGTATGGTGTGTGTGCCGCCAGAAAAGGCGGATTGACCTCAGAATTTTGTCTGAATGCGCGCGATGCTGCTGATTTTCAAGAATTAACAGCTCGTTAACAATCATTGAAAGCCTATTAACAGGGCTTTCCTGGCCTGGTCAATAACTTTGTGTCCACAAGGGTGTTAAAATTATGAATAGAAACGATTAATTTTGCGCCGCTTTTCGGCAACTAATTTTTTGTAACTTAAAAACGACTTCTGATATGTTAAAGACTTTCAAAACGGCTATCCTGGCTGTAGCGGTGCTGGATGCACTGGCAAGCTGCCAAAATTCAAGCAGTGATATTCGTGATGCTGCCCGCCAGAATATTGAAAATGGTGTTCAGCCGGCTAATCCGAATGCTGCTGTTGATCCAACTGCACAAACTCCGCCGGCAACAACTCCTGTGCCAACCGGCCCGACTACGGTAATGGAATTTGAAGAAACTACTTTCGACTTCGGTACTGTTCAGGATGGCGAAAAAGTTTCCCACACGTACAAATTTAAAAACACGGGTTCTGAGCCATTGGTACTTGCAGACGCCAAAGGCAGCTGTGGTTGCACGGTTCCAAAATGGCCACGCGAGCCGATCGCACCGGGTGCCAGCAGCCAAATCACTGTAGAATTTGATTCTAAAGGCAAAGGCGGCAAACGCAACCAGAAAGTAACCATCACAGCAAACACCAACCCGCCACAGAGCTTTTTGTACCTGACGGGCGAAGTAGCTGGCGGTACTGCTCCGGCATCTCCTCAGATCCAGGTAAATCAATAATTGAGGTACGGCGGATTGCATAGGCAATCACCTTTGCATTCACCTTCAGTCATTAAGATACACAAACAGGTTACGCCGCTTCTTTGGACGCCGGTGTTACCATCCAAAAAAGGCCGCCCTGCACAGATGCAGAGCGGCCCTTTTTTTTCCGGCAATTAAACTTCTTATCCCTTGAAATAAGGTTCCGGATTGGTTCCGCCGCTATTCAATACTTCGAGGCGACGTTTGAACTCATTGGATTTTTCCAGATCATCGCGACGGGCGAAAATTTCTTTCAGGGCCGTCAGGGTGCTGATGTCGTTTGCATTCAGTGTTTCGCACCGCTGGAAGTAAGGCAACGCCAGGTCAAACTGGGCAGAAATTTCTTTCTTCTTTTCGTTGTACTTTTTCAGACCTTCCTTCGTATAGTCGTCGGCCAGCTTATTCAACTCCTGCGTCATGGCTGCAGCTTTGTTGTAATAAAGGGCACCGGCACTGTAAATGGCATCGAAGTACTTGGGGTCTTTCTGCAGCGACTGCTCGTAATAGCCAAGCGCTTTTGCGAAGTATTCGTCCGCTTTTGCTTTATTGCCGGCACCATATTCGCGCTGGTACAGGTTGTCAAAAACGTTGCCAAGCGTAGTGTACAAAGAGATGTTGTCCGGCTCTTTTTCAATCGCCATCTGGAGTTTGCTAATCAACTGGTCTAATTTGCCTAATTTAAGGAAGTGGTTGATTTCAGCAAACAGGAGGGAAACATCGTCTGCATATTTTTTGCGGCCTTCCTCAAGGAATTTGTAGGCAGCTGCAATTCCTGCTTCATCCTTTACATCAGCAGGCATTTTCATTTTGTACATTGCTTCATAGATCGCAGCCTTGTCGTACCCCATGCTGTACAACTTCTCAAAATGCTTGCCGGCCTCAGGGAGGTTGTTCGCGTTCAGCGCAGCGAGTCCGGTAATGTACAACTGGTCGTTGTAAGCTTCCGGCGTATCTAAGGAGCTTTTCTGCTCATTTGCTTTCAGCGTTTCATGCGAAGCCAGCAGAGCCTGAAAATGTTCATAAGCAGGCCCGAATGCCTTTTCTTCGTAGGCATAAATACCCATATTGTACAAATTGGGTTGCGCTGTGGCTAAGCCTTTCAGGACATCCTTTTTCTCGTAGCTTTTCTGTGCGAGCGTCAGGGCTTTCTGGAATGCCGCCGCTGCCTGGAGAGCCGGATTCTCTACTTTCGGCAAATCATTTACATTCCCCAACCCCACTTGCTTCACCGTGACGATTTGCGTAGCGATCTCGTTGTAAATTTCACCTTTTTTGATCCAGGTTTCCGCCAAAACATTGGTCATGTCAGAGCCGGCAGCCACTTCGATGGCATCTACAGCTTCTTTGAGTTTGGCCTTATTGTTGGCCGGGTCTAAATAATAGGTTGATAGCGCTCTCCCGGCATTTTTCAGTTCCTTTTTAGGATCCTGTTGTGCCTGGGCATTATTTGCAAAGAGCACTAAAACTGTCAAACCAAAAAACAGTCTTTTCATGATGTGAAGACGTTTGTGTTATATAAAGTTCGCAAATGAGACGAGAATACCCCTTCAGGGTCATCTATTTTTTTGTTAAATTCTTCGGAACGGTTTGTTAATGGTTATTGGTATATTGGTTACTGGTTATTGGTCTGTTTTACCATCCCTCGGTTGTTGGTATATTGGTTACTGGTTATTGGTTATTTGGAGAGAACACGATATTGAAGTCTTTACATCATTCATCTCGGGGACGATAGAACAGACCAATAACTAATACACCAGTAACGAGTAACCAATACACCAGTAACCAGTAACTATCCTACTCTTCCGTAGGCTCCACTTCTGCCTCTTCTATGCCATTTTCCTGTTCTTCCCCGTTTCCGTTCTCATCTTCCTCAGAGTGGGGAACGACGGCCACGTCTGCAATTTCATCATCGTCGTCAAGGCGAATGACGCGAACCCCCTGCGTAGCCCTGCCAAGCACCGGAATATCACTTACAGGCATCCGGATGATGATACCAGAACGATTCGTAATCATTAAATCCTCTTCGTCTTTTACGGCTTTGATGGCAATGACCGCTCCGGTTCTTTCGGTAACGTTCATGTTTTTAACGCCTTTCCCGCCGCGGTTCGTGAGTCGGTACTCATCAAAATCAGACCGCTTGCCGTTTCCTTTTTCTGAAACAACCAAAATGGTGGTATTTTTATCACTCGGATCGAGGCAAACCATCCCAACAACTTCGTCGCGGCCACTGTCCTCTAAAGTCACACCACGAACGCCCGCTGCAGAGCGCCCCATAGAGCGCACTTTGGTTTCATTGAACCGGATGGCGTTCCCACTTCTTGTGGCGATAAAAATTTCGCTGTCGCCTGTTGTGAGTTTGGCTTCCAGCAGTTGGTCGCCCTCGTTGATCAAAATGGCATTGATGCCACCTGCTCGGGGCCGGGAATAGGCTTCTACAGGTGTTTTTTTGATCACCCCCTTGCGTGTGCAGAACAAAATATAGTGGTTGTCTACAAATTCCCGATCTGTTAAATTCTGGATAATGATGTAGGCTTTGACTTTATCCTCTTTGGGAATCGAGAGGATGTTTTGAATGACCCTGCCACTTGATGTTTTACTGGCTTCAGGCACTTCATAGGCACGCAGCCAATAGCACCGCCCCTGCTCCGTAAACAACAACAGGTAGTTGTGGTTGGTGGCGATAAACATGTGCTCAACAAAATCTTCGTCCCGGGTTTTTGCCCCCATAGAGCCACGTCCGCCGCGCCCCTGGGTCCTGTATTCCGCCACCGGAGTCCGCTTGATGTATCCCAGATGGGAAATGGTAATCACCACTTCTTCATCTTCGATCAAATCTTCAATGCTGATGTCCCCGTCTTCATAGTTGATTGCAGTGCGGCGGTCATCGCCATATTTTTCACGGATTTCAGACAATTCCTGCTTGATGATGCCGCGCTGGAGTTCTTCGCTGGCCAGAATCGCTTTGTATTCTTCAATTCTGCGGCAAACCTCGTCGTATTCCTGTTGAATGCCGTCGCGTTCAAGGCCGGTCAGCTTTTGAAGACGCATTTCCAGAATGGCTTTGGCCTGAGCTTCAGAAAGCACATTGCCCTCAAACAACTCGTATTCTTCCGATTTGGCGTCTTCAATAAGTTGGGCAAATTTTGACCAGAAAGCCTCTTTGTCTTCAATAAACCCGCCCTGCATCAAGCCTTCTCTTGCTTCTTCAGCGGTCTTAGACGCCCTGATGAGCGTAATGACCTTGTCAATATAATCCAGAGCGATCAGCAACCCTACCAGAATATGTGCCCGGGCAATGGCCTTTTTCAAATCGAACTGGGTACGGCGCACAATGACCTCAATGCGGAATTTGATGAATTCGCGGATAAAATCCTTGAGGTTAAGGGTCATTGGCCGGCCGTTAACAAGAGCAATGTTGTTGACGCCGTAAGAAGATTGCAGGGGAGTATATTTGAACAACTGGCTCAAAATTACACTGGCAAGCCCGTCGCGTTTGATCTCTACGACGATCCGAACCCCTTCGCGCGAAGATTCATCGCGAATGTCGTGTACGCCTTCAATCTTCTTATCATTGACCAATTCGGCCATTTTGGCCACCAGCATGGCTTTGTTAACCTGGTACGGAATCTCGGTGATGATGATGACTTCCCGGCCGCTGTAATCATTCTGGATTTCTGCTTTGCCCCGCACCACCACGCGGCCTCTTCCCGTTTCAAAGCCTTCTTTGACACCACTGTAGCCATAGATAATGCCCCCGGTAGGAAAATCCGGTGCTTTGATAAACTGCATCAATTCTTCTATGGTAATATCCGGGTTGTCTACTGTGGCTGCTATTCCGTCTACAACTTCCCGAAGGTTGTGGGGCAAAATATTGGTCGCCATCCCTACGGCAATGCCGGAAGCACCATTGACCAGCAGGTTGGGCAATTTTGCAGGCAAAACGGTCGGTTCTTCCAGCGAATCATCAAAGTTGAGGGCAAAATCAACAGTATCTTTGTTGATATCAGCAAGCATTTCATCGCTGATGCGGGCCAGACGGGCCTCGGTGTAACGCATGGCGGCAGGGCTGTCGCCATCCATTGACCCAAAGTTACCCTGGCCATCTACCAACGGATAACGAAGCGACCAATCCTGAGCCATCCGCACCATAGTATCATACACCGAAGAGTCGCCATGAGGGTGGTATTTACCCAACACCTCCCCCACAATACGTGCCGACTTTTTGTGCCCCTTTCCATAACTGAGCCCAAGTTCAGTCATTCCGTATAACACCCGCCGGTGAACTGGCTTCAGCCCGTCCCTGACATCCGGCAACGCTCTGGCTACAATGACCGACATAGAGTAGTCTATGTAGGCCGACTTCATCTGATCCTCTATATTGACAGGAACAATCCGTTGATTGGAAGACATTGAGTATTTTTTGCTGATTTAGTCAAACAATTCATGCATTGCTGCATTTGATTAAGGATGGCAAAGGTAGTAAAAAGGGTGGAATTTTTGCGTTACCTGCCTCGTCAAAACTACTATCTTTGCGCGCCACTCACTTAATCAGTTAATACATCCCGTTCATGGCAAAAGAAACCGTCAAACCTTACGACCCGGATAGCAGTAAAAAGAGCCAGGTGTCGACCATGTTCAACAAAATTGCCCCTTATTACGATTTTCTTAATCGTTTTCTTTCTTTGGGAATTGATACCATCTGGCGCAAAAAAGCGATTGGGCAGCTTCGTGATAATCCTCCGAAAGTAGTCCTCGACGTTGCAACCGGTACAGCCGACGTAGCCCTTGCCCTGGCGGGAACATTCCGCCCGCAACGCATCATAGGACTGGACATTTCTGCTCAAATGCTTGAAATTGGGCGGCAAAAAGTGAGCAAACAAAACCTGAACGAGGTAATTGAACTGATCGAGGGGGATTCCGAAAATTTACCTTTTGCAGACAATACGTTTGATGCCATTACCGTTGCTTTTGGTGTCAGGAATTTTGAAAACCTGGAGAAAGGATTGGCGGAAATGCAGCGGGTTTTGAAAGGTGGCGGAAAGTTGGTCGTTCTGGAGTTTTCCCGTCCGAGAATCTTTCCTTTCAAGCAGTTGTTCCAGTTCTATTTCAAAAATATTCTTCCGGTCATTGGCAGAATTACTTCCAAAGACCCAAGGGCCTACAGCTACCTTTACGAATCGGTACAGGTGTTTCCTGAAGGCATAGAATTTTTAAATATTTTATCAAAAACGGGCTATCAATCCCAGCGATGCATCCCTTTAACATTTGGAATATGTTCGATTTACGTGGCAATAAAATAATGCTGGCGCTGCTTCCTGCGCTCTTTGTTGTATCCATCGCACAAGCCCAGCGCTTTAGTGGCGGCAACTACAATTTTTACAATTTTGAAAAAAAGGCCTACTATTTCGGCATTACGCTGGGCAGGAATACTTCTTCTTTCAAACCTTTTCGCTCGAAGGAGTTTTTGCTGAACGACACCATCATTGGCATCGAAGGCATCAGTGGCCCCGGATTCAACCTGGGCATCGTGACCAACCTGAAAATCGGGGATTATTTCGATTTTCGCTTCACGCCCACCCTGTCATTTGCCGAACGCAATATCCGGTACAATAAAGACAGCCGGTTTGCCAATTTCAGCCAGCGCAGCATTGAACAGGTTTTGGTAGAAATGCCGTTCCAGTTTCGGTACAAATCAGCGCCTTACCGCGATTTTCGCCTTTTTGTCACCGCAGGGATAAAGTACTCTTTTGACGTTGCCAGCGATTCGCGTACCCGACAGGCCGGAAATATTGTCAAAATTGCCCCCAATGACTTTGCCGTGGAATATGGTGCCGGCATTCAGTTTTTCTTCCCTTATTTTATTTTTTCACCTGAATTCAAAATGTCGCACGGCATCGGCAACATCCTCATTTACAACGACAACATAGAGGAATCCACGGTATTGGATAAAATCCTGTCCAGAACCTTTACCATTTCTCTGCACTTCGAAGGGTAAGCTTATTGCCTGAATGCGTTGACAGCAGCGATCAGGTCCGGAAAAAACAACCCGAACTCTTCCTGCAACTGAGGCATGTGGAGCTTCAGGCTTTCAACAGCACCATCCAAATGGGTTGGCGCCGACACAAAATGCCGCATGCGCTGAAAAGCAAAATCGAGGCCTTCAAATGTTCCGTATTTCGACAACCAATTGTCAGAAATCATGCGTTGAAGGCGCTGACTGACCGGCTCAGGCATCAAATGGCGGTGGCGCAACAATACTTCATAAGCCCGTCCGGCAAAATCATGCAAAGGCTCCTGACTATATTGCGCCCAGTTTTGGGTGAGCAAATGGTCGTAATATACATCCATTAAAACAGAAGCATATTTGTGATGTTCGGGATAGAGCCTCCGCACTCCCTGCAAAACGGAGGGGTGCTGGTCCGTAAAAGTATCTATCAGCCGGTGCAGTTTGACACCTTCCCTAACAGCACTGGGCAGGGCCTGAACCTGCTTGTTGCGCAAAAAATCACCCAGAAAATTTCCGACAATCCAGCCTTCGTTGTCGCCTGATAGAAAAGTATGTGCAAGAAAATTCATATCAATTCGAAAAATTTGAAGAAGGTTAAGGTGAAAAGTATAAAGTGGGATAAGCATTTATCGCGGAAACGCAAACTTTACTTTAAACTTTGCACTTTCGGCTATAGCCTTTGAGATAACAAATAAACCTCAGGAACGGTTAATAACGGTACAAAAACTGATAAGTTCCCGATAAATTGCACTGTGGGCCAACAATTCCGGATTGCCAAGGACGATGAGTTGTTCCCGGGCACGGGTAAGAGCCACATTCAGTTTGCGGTCAATGCCTTCGTCCGAAAGGGAACTGAGCAAATTCAGCTGGTGTAAAGTATTCGTGCACAGGGAAATGATGATGATGTCGCGTGCGCCTCCCTGGTATCGTTCTACCGTGTCCACCGTGATTTGGTCAGGGTCGAAACCGTTCTGCGATAAAGTTTGCCGGATTAAAGCTATCTGAGCCCGGTAAGGAGTAATCACACCAATGCTTCCGGGGTGAAAAACTTTTCCCGTAGCCGCATAATGTCCTGCCAGATAATCCACCAGGTCCGCTACAGTTGCTGATTCATAAACATTCACTTTTTGGAGGGCCCCGCTTTCATCTATCGGGGTGGGGATAAAAATAGCACGGGCGTTAAAAATATTCGCCTGCCATTTGTCTGCAAAAGCCGGAGTTTCGAGGGGGGCCACCTGCCGGTCGTATCCCCAAACGCCGGGAGGCAGGATTTGCAGGGTCTTTTCATAAAAAAAACCGTTTGGAAAATCCATAATGGCCTGGTGCATCCTCCCCTGATGGCTTAACTGCGCATAAGCATGGGTCCATCCATTTTCTATGCAACGCTTGTAAAGGCGCTCAAAAAGCGACTGGCGCAGGTTATTTAGCCCAATAGCGTGCAAATCAGCGTCTTGAACTGCCGAAACCGCATCGTCCTGTGATACAACAGCTGGCAATTGTTTGTGGTCGCCAATGAGCGCAAACCACGGAAAATGCGGCAACAGGCCCACCAACGATGGTTCAAGGATCTGTGACGCTTCGTCAATGATCGCCCGATGAAAGGTTTTTAACTTAAATAACTCGGGCTTGCCGGCAATGGAAGCCACCGTGCCCACCACAATACGGCAATCACCGATCAATGATTTTAGGGCAGAGCGGGTGCTGATTTTTTCAATGTTGGACTCCAGCAGCCGTTCAAAAAAACGGGATTCCGTGGCATAGCGCGATCCGATCCGGAGGTATTGATCGCGCATGTGTTCCCCAATGCTTTCAATGGCTTCACAAATTTCATCTACTGCGCGGTTGGTATAGGCGAGGATCATGAGGTTTTCTTCCCTCTGCTCATAAAAATGGGCAACCAGATGGCGCAACATTACACTGGTTTTTCCGGTTCCGGGTGGCCCCCACAGCAGAAAATAGTCTTTAGAAGCCAATATTTTTTGAAAAATAGTCTCTTGCTCCGGCGTCATACCTGCCGGTCGGGAAGTTTTACCGGGAGAAGCAGGCAATTCCGGAGCCCGCAATCCCAGCAACAGTTCCTTTTGCGGCCGCGCCATCCCGGCAAATTCGAACAACCCGCGGTACTGGGCATTAAAGCTGCTATCCAGCAAGTCGTGTTCGATGGTCCAAAACGGCATTTTTTCAAGCAATGCCGCATTCCGCTGCCGGGACCGCAGGCGCACCCAAATGTGTTGGGGGCCAATTTCCACAATGGTACACTTCAACACCTGATTGCGCAAAGCAGCAGCCTGGCCGTCCTCTTCCTGCCCGGGGTAAAGCACCGCAATGTCGCCGACCCGGAAATTTGCCAATTCCGGGGTCCGGTCGGTACGCCCAAGCCCAAGCAGAGGTTCTTCTTCTCCGGCTTTATTGATGCGCACTTCCAGAAAATCCAGAATGTCAAAGTTCTCGCGTTTTTGGTTACCGGAGTTGCGCCAGAGCATGGCTTGTCCATTCAGGTTTTCAACCCCCTCTACCCCCGTTTTTGCCAGGCGGTGTTCCCTTGCAATGAAGCCGGAGAAAGCAACAAAATACTTTTTTTCCAGGTCGTTCATCCCTTCATATACCCCGGCAAAGGTATTGAGGTCGCGCCGCAAAAATGTTAAATTCGCCGGGCAGTGATCCCCCGTTAATTGTCCGAATAGCCGGCGGCCTTGCTCCGTCAAAGTGGTTTCTCCCGTGCCCAGAGCCGCCAATTGATATTCCAGTCCAAGAAGGGTATTGCGCAACTGCAAGGCTTCGTATTGCTGCACTTTAACCGTCGGCGCATAGCGCAAAGGACGTTCTTCCACACCGGAATAAAGGATATAGCATAACGGATCGGGCGGTGTACCAAAGGTAGAGCGGACAAGCAGGTCGTAGAGTAAGGTTTGGGTAAAATGGCTGTGGTTGATGCCGTAAACATTGGGCTTAAAAATTTTCCCGCTTTTCAATTCCACGATTGCGGTGCGTGGTTGCAGTCCTTCAGTCTGTCGGTAAAAAACATCGAGCCGGCCCTGAAGGCCATAAGTTTCTGAATAAAAAGAAGGTTCCACAAAACAATCGGAAGTGGCAATGTCCTGTTCGGCAAAAACCTGCTCCAACACCTGTCTGAGGTTGGTGTAGTGTTTTTGGGATAACCCCATCATGTCTACCACTTCCCGGTCACTAAACAGGCAAAAGCCAAGGGGATTGAGGCGAAAAACCCGGCTTTTTAGTTCGGTATATGTCGTTTCAGGTCGGGTAATGAGCTCGTCTAAATAAAAATTAGCGATGTTTCCCAACATCAGGCTGGGTGTCGTTTCTTTAGGCAAAAATTTATCCAGGAGGTATTGCCACGGAAAAGCCGTGCCGTCCAGGACACTGCCTGCAATAGCAGATACATCTACGAGGTGGTCCGGAGCAAAGACAAATGCGCGAGGGCGGTAAATGCCGTCAACGCCGATTTCAACATCCAGCAGGTTAAGAGCGACCGGAAAGCCGAAAACAGAACGCAGGTTTTTAATGCCGGGCGTAAAAGGTTCATTTCGATCAGCAATATGGTATTGCACCCGCACAATTTCTTCCGGCGCAGCTTCGTCGCGCACGATTAGTTGCAATTTTTCAGGGTCTTCATCCAAAACCACTACCCGGGCTTTACTCCTGAATGCCTGAATGGCATTGGGGGCGAAATCCAACGGCCAGGAAACGGTCAACAGGGTAGACAAAGACGGGGGAATGGCCGCTTCTGACAAAGCTTCTATGGCTGCGGTCGTCGCTTTCAATCCCAGTTGAAACAAATCAGCAGCAGGAAGTTGTGCCGGTTGCGATGCTCCGTATTTCCGAAAAGTATGGAGGTAATATTGGAGCTTTTTATCCAGGCGCCATTTGTGGCAAATGTAGGCCAGGCGGGCAAACAGCGTGGCAAATTGCAGGCGTTCTGTTTTGGTGGCCTCCAGCAGCAGGGCTAAAAAAAGGCGATACACTTCCCCTAACCGGAGCGCCGGGTCTTTGTCAGCCTGCGCCGCGATTTTTTCCAATTCGCGGTAGAGAAGTTGAGCCGTTTCCGGTCGGATAGCTTTCATGCCTTTTTATGAGTTAAACGATGGCTGCCGGTAGTGTGTATTGAGTTGGTTACAAACACAAAAAAGCAGCCCAAGCCAATTTGCCCGAACTGCTTTCCCGGAAAGACCGCAGGCCGGTCTTCCTCCCTTTTTCCGAAGCTTACTGGCCGCCGGAAACGCGGATAATGTACTTTTCGATATCTGCCGCCACCGAAGAGCCGGCATAATCGTTTTTGATGGTTTCGTAAGCTGTTTTGGCTTCAGCCAAATTGCCGTTTTTTTCGTGCAGCATACCAATCTTTTTGAGATAGTACGGCGCAATAACCTCATTTTTGGTTTCACCGGCTGCATCCTGATAAAGGCTCATTGCTTTTGCAAGATCACCCTTTTCAGCATAAGCATCGCCCAGGGCACCTGATTTCATAGCAGGGGTAATTTCGCCGGCTGCACTGAAATCTTCAAGATAGGAAATGGCGGCATCAAATTCGCCAAGGTGCAGGTAGCAGAGTCCTGCGTAATATTTGGACAAGTTGGCTGCTTTGGAGCCGCCGTAGTTGTCTATCACGTCTAAGAAACCGCTGTAGCCGCCCCCTGGGTTGGTAAGGGCCAGTTTAAAGGAATCCTTTTCAAACTGCACCTGTGCCTGAAACATCTGCTCTACGGCATCGCGCTGACGCGGGTCAGCATAAAGGCTTTTGTAAAGGAAAATGCCTAAAGCGATCAATACAAGTCCACCTACTACACCAATTACCAAAGTGCGGTTCTTTTCCAGAAAACTCCGGGTCTGACTGCTTACTTCTACAAGGTTCAATAACGTTTCATCCCCTTTCTTCTGATTGCTCTTTCTGGTTGCCATTGCTTGTTTTTGTATAAGTTTGAAAAAAAGCGACGCAAAAATAAAAGTTTGTTTCACATTTTTATAGCAATGACAGACCTTTGTGCCCGTAGTTATCTTTCCACCATCAATAAACTCTGCTGACAACATGAGCAATACCAGCAAAACGAAATTCAGAACGGGCGTCATTTGGGGCGACGAACTGACGGAACTCCTGAAACATGCCAACGAAAATGATTACGCGTTGCCTGCTGTCAATGTGACCGGCACCAACTCCGTTAATGCGGTCCTGGAAACAGCACGCGCTGTAAATTCACCCGTAATCATCCAGTTTTCAAACGGCGGGGGCAGCTTTTTTGCCGGCAAGGGGCTTTCCAATGACAATCAGCAATCGGCCATACTCGGTTCGGTCTCCGGCGCCATGCACGTCCACACAATGGCTGAAGCTTACGGCGTAACCGTTGTATTACACACCGATCACTGTGCCAAAAAATTGTTGCCCTGGGTGGAAGGACTGCTCGATTTCGGCGAACGCTTTTTTGCCGAACGCGGTAAACCACTCTACAGCTCGCACATGCTCGACCTGTCAGAAGAACCCCTCCACGAAAATGTGGAAATCTGCGAACATTTTCTCCGGCGCATGGACAAACTGGGCATGACCCTCGAAATCGAGTTGGGTGTCACCGGCGGTGAAGAAGACGGGGTTGACAATTCGGATGTAGACAACGCAAAACTCTACACCCAGCCGGAAGAAGTTTCCTACGCTTACGAACACCTGAGCAAAATCAGCAACCGTTTCACCATCGCAGCAGCATTCGGCAATGTACACGGTGTGTACAAACCCGGCAACGTGCAGCTGCAACCGGTGATTCTGAAAAATTCGCAGGAGTACGTCAAAGCCAAATTCGGGACCGGAGACAACCCGATTAATTTTGTATTCCACGGCGGCTCAGGCTCTTCACGCGAAGAAATTCGCGAAGCCATTCACTACGGTGCTGTCAAAATGAACATTGATACCGACATGCAATGGGCGTTCTGGGAAGGGGTTCGCGATTATTACGAGGCCAAACGAGGCTATATGCAATCGCAAATCGGCAATCCGGAGGGCGAGGACAAACCCAATAAAAACACTTACGATCCCCGCAAGTGGCTGCGCGCAGGCGAAGAGCGCTTCATCGCCCGACTGAAGCAGGCTTTCGAGGATTTGAATTGTATCGGAAGAAACGCGTAAATTTGAGACATTAGGGATAAGGGGTTGTGTAAGAGGGCAAGGGGCAAAGAGCAATTTTATTCCGTAAAACTTGAGGTTTTTGTAAGCAATCAGATTGGCTTTGCCAAATCATTTCATTTTACAAAATTATTGCTTTTTGACCTGTGCTTTTTGCACCCTATTACACACCCCTCAATATTGGAAAAATTCCGTTAAAACAAACTCAATTGCGGTGGTGCCTTCAACTGCCGGTGGAGCTCGAGGTTGTATTCCGGCATTGATTTATCTTTGAAATACAACCGTTTGGCCAATTCGTATTGCTGGCGGATCATTTCTGCGATGTTTCCTTCTCCGGTCATTCGGGTCTTAAAACGGCTGTCGTTGAGTTGGCCACCGTGGCAGTCCCGGATTCGGTTCAGCACGCGGTCGGCACGGTCAGGCTTGTTTTTTTCAATCCAATCTTTGAAAATTTCAGCAATATCGCCATTCAGGCGAACCACGGTGTAGTAGATGGACTGTGCGCCGGCTTCGGACACAGCTTTGGCCATTTCCATGATTTCGTGGTCGTTGAGGCCGGGGATGATGGGCGCCAGCATTACATTGACCGGAATGCCGTGTTGAGACAGTGTGCGGATGGTACTCAGACGGTTTTTTGCTGAAGCGGTTCGCGGCTCCAGAGCGCGGCGCAGTGATTCGTCGAGCGTGGTGACAGAAATGGAAACTTTCACCAATTGGCAGGCAGCCAACTGAGTCAACAAATCCAGATCCCTCAAAATCAGGCTGTTTTTGGTGATGATGCCCACAGGGTGCCTGTACCTCCAGAGTACTTCCAGGATTTGCCGCGTTAATTTTAATTTTTTTTCAATGGGCTGATAGCAATCTGTATTGCCGGAGAGCATGACCGGCATTGGCTGCCAGTTTGGTTTCCGGATTTGCTCTTCCAGCAACTGGGCTGCATTGAGTTTGTACAGGATTTTTTGCTCGAATTCCATGCCTGCACTGTAACCCCAGTAAGGATGGGTGTTGCGGGCATAACAATAAACGCAGCCGTGCTCGCAACCCTGGTATGGATTCAAAGAATAGCCCATGCCGATATCCGGGCTTTCTACTTTGTTCAGGATGGTTTTGGGGTGCACCTCAAGGTATTCGGTCCGGATGTTGGGGTTGTCCTCGTCTTCCGCAACCGGTTCGCTGTCGTAAATAAAATGCGCGTAAGGCCCGGCCGGATTGATTTGCGCTCCCCTACCCTTCCAATACTTCGGCTGCGTGATTTTTGTCATACAAAAAGTTTTTAAATGCTTTGCAAATATAAACTTTTTGTTTTTAAAAATCAACTTCCATGACTCCTTTCAACACAAAAAAGAGACAGCCTGGATGTTTAGAACCGGTCCTGAATAGACCAGAATCCAAAATCCGGGCTGTCTCCTGCCTGGAAAAAGGCCGAAACTGGTATTTCCTATCGCTGAATCACAAACCTTTCTGTTTTCACAAAATGCTCATTTTCTACCGAAAGGAAATAAATGCCGGCTGTCTGGCCAGATAAATCCAGTGCAAAATCAGTCCGGTTTGCCTGCCGGATTCCCGAAGCAACGACTTTTCCGGTCAGATCCGTTACGTAATAGCGTGCGTCGCCGAGCAATCCGCCCTCAATGGTCACATTGATCGCGCCGGTTGTCGGGTTCGGAGCAATGTTGAAGGACACGGGGATGGCCAGCTCAGGCACGTCAGTAACAAACAGACAATCGCCTATTTCGTGGCTGATGCGCTCTGCATCGGAATTAACCGCATCATAAATGGCCGCAATGCAGATGGTATTCGTGAGCAATTCCGAAAAATAGACCCGAAGCACCTGGCCGTCAAAGTATTTATTCAGGGGAAACTCGTCCATTGCGAGGGCCATAATGTGGCCGCTGGCGTTGAAGGCAATCGTTGGGTTAAAATTACCCGCTACATTCACCACCGAATCAATCGCAACACCTTCAATTTGCAAGTCAAACCCTAACAGGTAAGTCAGGTTATTGCTCACATGAATGTCAAAATAATTGGCATTCATGTTGTTTAAACCAATAACCACCGACTCCTGCTGGTTGATCACGTGGAACGGGAAATTGCAGTGCCCGTGGGTTCCTGCACCTCCGCCAATATGGTTGTGTTCCCCTTCCTGGAAACGGGTGCAACCATTCAGGCGGGCCACATCGAGTACTGTGAAGGTAGTATCGTTGGTCAATTGATTGCAGACAACCGGGTCCAGGTTCTCCTCCATAATTTGGTCCATATACACTGTAACGTCTGCTTCCGTTCGCTGTTCATCCAGATTCAGGTCGCCCCGGATGCGGCTGCCGTTGCACGTGCCCGAACAATCAGCCACGCTATTGCCCAGCGGCACACCTTCACAATCGAGGAAAGGTTCGCATTCTGCCTGTACCTGGAAATATTTGTCGCCATTGGCATGCTGACCGATATAGAGGCAAACCTGCACCGCATTGTTGTCGAAATTGGTCTCGATGCGACCCAGATAATCCGGCAGTTCAGGGCCATTTACACGGAGTAACAGGGTATAGTTGCCCGGAGCAATATCGGTAATGTCGACCCATTGACAGGCATAACCAGCCGGGTAGGTGTCGCCGCAACCGGGTGCAAGAGCAGGACCGTTTGGCGTCACACCGGGCAGGCAGTTGGTGTTGACGATGGCATAGCTCGTTTTTCGGGCAAAATCAACCTGCTCGTGGTTTTCATCATAAAGGTAAGATTCTGCAAAGCCAATGTAGTGGTAGTGTCCGTGGCATTCTGCCCATTCGTAGGCATCCGGGTTATTGGTTGGTGTTCCGGGATAATAAGGCTGGTTGCCATAGTTCCAGATCGTAACCCCGTAATACAACAACTGGCGTTCGCCGGTGCCGAGGATACACCCTTCCGCTACCTCGCAGGATTGTGCCTGGTGGTGGTTGTTGATCTGGAGGCTGTTCAGGAGTGTTTCATAGCCGGGAGCCAAATCCGGGCCATCGCAGGTTTGTCCTGCCGGCGGATATTCGCACTCGGTCAGATCGGGCACTTCTGCCAGCGGGTTAAAATTACAGGCCAACGTATCCGTACATCCGGAAATCGGACCGGAATACGTCAGACTCCACTCGATGCTTTGCCCGTTGCAATCATCGGCATCGCTGTCGCCAATGCGCAGAAAAACCGGTTGAAAAGCAACTAAAGCCACGGTGAATTCGGCAAGGCCGTCGCAATAATCGTCGTTATAAGCGATGACCCCGAGAGGGCCTTCCGTCTGGGAGGGCGGACAGTGGTCGTAGGCGTAGAGTTTGGTATTGCAGGTGTTGGCTAAGCCGCAGGTACTGACGGTGTAGTTGCCATTTACCTGTGGGATAAACGTGTACCAAAAATCCGGATTCGGTGCTGTATGCACCCCTTCAGTTACGGTTTGGGGCGAGGTGCAAATGGTTCCCGGAGGGCAGTTCATCACTACCGATTGTTCAAAATAGGCTTGACCATGGGTATCAAAAATTTCTACCCCATCGAGCAGTACCCGACAAAACCCGGGCAGAAAAATGCCATCTCCAAAACTGTCTTCAATGGTAAATTTAACGCACTGAGAAGTGGGGACACAAACAACCTGGCCTGCAGGTCCTCCTGAAGCCAGTACCCCCTGGTTCGCGTTGTCAATCAAAGTCCAGGAAATTTCGTTGGGAAAGCCATCCGGCGTAATGAGGATGGTCACTTCGGATTGCCCGTCGGGGCATTGTGCTTTTGCAAAAAACG
Organism: Saprospiraceae bacterium; assembly: GCA_013361075.1. Classification (GTDB taxonomy): domain Bacteria; phylum Bacteroidota; class Bacteroidia; order Chitinophagales; family Saprospiraceae; genus JABWAJ01. The sequence goes on from JABWAJ010000016.1 coordinate 16,893, forward strand.
CAAAAGCCAATAGTAAACAACAGGTGTTTAGCTTTTTAATCATGTTTATTCGTTTGTTTTGGTATGAAAGATAGGTGCAAAAAAAGCAAATTGGGTGCAGAATCTTTTGTTCTGCTACCTTTTTCTGATAGATGGAGATTCTTGCAGGAAGGGAAATGCTGCTTTGATGTGCCAAAACGGGAGTGGATTTAAGTATGCCCTTCGCAAGAAACCGGAAGTGCAAGATCGTTTTCCGGAAGGCCTGAACAGCAAAACTCACCCTGCAACCTTCCATCAAAAACAGCGTAAAAATCAGAAAAAGTCAAAAGCTATGCCGAACCAACGCCGCCTCGCATTATTGGTAAAACTTGGTATTGGAGCAGTGGTTGGTTAGTTGGTATCACTACGATAATGCACGACCAGCATTCGTTAAAAGACAGCCCGAAAGCAAAAATCGAATAAACTTGCTTTCTTTGTGCTACAAGACAAAAGTTACTGTAGTGTAAAAATGATAGACGCGAAAAACTTCCAATAACATCTACATGGCTAAAAGATCAAAAACTTCCGGCGGCTCGCCCGTTCAAATCGAACAAAACGACCACCGCACCCAAACCCGCCTGAACAACCCACCCATTGGCTTAGTGGACGAAAACGAAGCGGTCGGCACGGTCAAAAAGGAATATGCATACGACCCGCATATTGACCCCTCCCTGCAATGGGCAGGCAAAGCCGAACGCACCTCGTTTGAAGTACCCACGGTGAGCCTGCATACCCACGAACACATAGACGCCCGCCATGTGATGAAAGCCGTGCGCAAACGCGGCCTTGGCGTACAGGGCGACCTTTTTGCCCAACCCGACCTGCCCTTGGGCGAAGCGCTCGAATTTTACAAACACGCGCAAAACTGGCAAAACCGCCTCATCGCAGGCGACTCGCTGCTGGTCATGAATTCCCTGCTCGAAAAGGAAGCAATGGCGGGTTCGGTTCAGATGATTTATTTCGATCCGCCTTATGGCATCAAATACAAGAGTAATTTTCAACCCTTTACAGATAAGCGCGACCTAAAGGATACGGATCGGGATGAAGACCTTTCATCTGAACCCGAAATGATTAAAGCATTCCGCGATACCTGGCAGTTGGGAATACATTCTTACCTTACTTACTTACGCGACCGCTTGCAGCTTGCGAAAGACTTGCTTGCCGAAAGTGGAAGCATTTTTGTACAGATTTCGGAAGAGAATGTCCATCGAGTAAGGTGCATTATGGATGAGGTGTTTGGGGCAGAGAATTTTGTAAGTATGGTAAGCTTTCAAACTACAACAGGTTTTGAGACGAAAACCATTAGCCGGATGGGAGATTACCTACTTTGGTATGCAAAAGCAAAAAGCAAAATCAAGTTTGTAACTCTGTTTCAAGAACAAAAATTAGTGATTGGAGAAGGAAACGCACGGTGGATTTTATTGCCTGACGGCACTTATCGAGGCGTCACATCAGAGGAAAAAAATGGTAATATCAAATTGCCCGAAGGAAGCAAATTTTACAAACCAGACAACCTCCTTTCGCAGGGTGGAGCAAGTCAAGATCAAACCTTTGAATTTCAGGGAAAGAAATACACACCTCCATCAAACTCACATTGGAAAGCAAACTTTCCGGAAGGAATGGATTTGTTAGCCCAAGCGGGTAGAATTCATGTTGCAAAGAATAGCATCCAGTATATTCGATTTGCTGACGATTTCCCCTTCCAAACTATTGGAAATATATGGACTGATACCACAACTGGCAGTTTTACAAATGAAAAAACCTACGTTGTACAAACTAACCAAAAAGTCATCGCTCGTTGCCTCCTCATGACCACTTCTCCAGGCGACCTTGTTCTCGACATCACCTGCGGAAGCGGTACTACCGCGTATGTCGCCGAGCAGTGGGGCCGCCGATGGATCACTTGCGATACCAGCCGCATTGCCATCGCCTTAGCCAAACAGCGGTTAATGGCGGCAGCTTTTCCATACTACCGCCTTCGCGCCGAAAATGAAGGCGTTGCGGGTGATTTTATGTACGAAACGGTGCCACACATCAAATTGGAGAACATTGCCAAAAATGAGCCTACTCCAATGGAAACCCTTTACGACAAACCTTTGGTGGACAAAAAACGGATGCGAGTTTGTTCGCCGTTCACCGTCGAAGCCGTGCCCAGCGCGGTAGCAGCCTCACCTGATGACACAAGTTTATATCGGTCTTCTGATCAATCATTCGGCGAAGCAGGGGAAGCGCCTTCATCCTATCGCACGGCTGCCACCAGGCTGCAAACCCTGCTCGACGAACTTATGAGCAAAGGCATTCGGGGTAAAAATGGACAGCGCATTTGTTTCCAGAATCTCGAAGTGTTGGCTACAGCCGCCGGAGATGCTGACCTGAACATCTCACACGTCCATGCCCGTGCTGAAGAAAAACCCGAAAGCGGGGAAGCGGGGGCATTGTATGCCATTGTCATCGGCAACGAATACACCCCAATGGACAAAACCTGGCTCGACAAGGCCATGACCCAAGCATTTAACTTGCGCCCAAAGGTGCAAAAGGTGCTGTTTTTGGCCTACCAATTCGATGCCGGGGTGCATGAATACGTGGAGAAAAGCAGTTGGGGCGGCTTAGGCATCATCCTGGCTCAAATTGACTCCGACCTGTTGGTAGAAGATTTGAAAAAGAAGCAAAAAGGCGATTCCTTCTGGCTCATTGGTCAGCCCGATGTACGGCTGCGCGCCATTACGGAAGGGGAACACAAAGGCAAATACACGGTAGAGGTGCGCGGCTTCGATTACTACAATGTAGCCGAACAACGCCTGGAAAGTGGCGGCAAAGGCGACATTGCCATGTGGCTGCTCGATCCCGATTACAACGACCGTTTTCTGCACCCGGCGCAAATCTTTTTCCCGATGGCTGACGCCAAAAGCGGCTGGGCTTCGCTGGCAAAAACGCTTGCAGCAGAGCTTGACCAGGAATTGATAGAAGCCTATCGCGGTACAGAATCGCTGCCCTTTGAATTGGGCGAACACCGGCAGGTTGCGGTCAAAGTCATTGACAAGCGCGGGGTGGAAAGTGTGCGCATCTTAAAGCCGTAAAAGCAAGCACCATGGAAGATTCTGAATTTTTAATTTATCAATCTGAAGACGGCACGACCAAAATAGAAGTGCGCATAGTGGATGAAACGGTTTGGCTGACGTTAAATCAATTGGCAGAACTGTTTGTAACCACCAAGCAAAACATTAACCTCCACATTAAAAATATCCTGAAAGAAGGCGAATTGCCGGAGGCGGCAACTGTCAAGGAATACTTGACAGTTCAGCAGGAAGGCAGCCGTTTTGTCAAAAGAAGTTTGCAATACTACAATCTTGATATGATCATCTCGGTTGGTTACCGGGTTAACTCACATCGGGGCACGCAATTCCGTATTTGGGCAACACAACGGCTACGGGAGTACATCATCAAAGGGTTTACATTAGATGATGAACGCTTGAAACGCGCTGGTGCTATGAACTATTTTGATGAACTTCTGGCGCGTATCCGATCAGTTCAAAACTAAACAACAGGAAATATCCAAAACAGAAAGTCTTAAAGAATTGGAAAGCGATTTGAAAAAACTAAGCCCCGGCAACAAGAAAAATAATGATTGATAAACTCATTTGCAATAACCCATACTACGAACCGTCGGTGCATTGGAAAAACACCGGAGGGCAGCAGTACGAACGCCGCGAAGGCAGGCGGGATGCAGGCTACACCGTTGCTACCCGCGAACAGGCAAGGCAGGGGGCGGGCACCTTCCGGGAGCTGGTTTTGGTCAACCAGTTGCGCGAACGGGTGAGCCGTTGGCGGGGCGAAGGTTACCCGTTTACCTCCGGCACCACCCGGCGGCTTCTCCGGCATTGGACAGAACGCGACAAGCGGGAAGGGCTGACCCAGTTTTTCTTTTGTCAGATCGAAGCCATCGAGACGCTGATCTACTTAGTTGAAACGCCGGAAGGAGCGCAGTTTGCCCAAAGGATGCCCGGCGACGGCGGGGCATGGCAGCGGCTTTGCTGCAAAATGGCGACGGGCACCGGTAAAACCTTGGTTATGGCTATGACCATTGCCTGGCAGGTTTTGAACAAAGTGAACGATCCACGCAACGCGAAATTTTCCAAAAATGTCTTTATAGTCGCACCCAACCTAACCGTCAAAAGCCGCCTGCAAGTGTTGCACCCGGCAGCCAAAAAAGGGGCAGGCGACTGGATGGAAGACAACTACTACGAAGCCCACAACATTGTGCCATCCGAACTGATGCCCAACCTTCGGCAAGGCAACATCATCATTGAGAACTGGCACACCCTGGCATGGGATACGGAAGAACAAATCGCCAAGCGGAAGTCAGTGGACAAGCGGGGCGCAAAAAGCGACCGGGCCTATGTGCGCGAAGTGCTGGGCAACAAAATGGCTTCAGAGAAAAATATCATTGTCCTCAACGACGAAGCGCACCATGCCTGGCGGGTGCCCGCTGGAAGCAAAGTCAAAGGCTTAAAAAAAGAGGACATCAAAGATGCCACAATCTGGGTGGGCGGCCTCGACCGCATCCATCGGACTTGCGGCATTTTGCACTGCTTTGACTACACGGCTACCCCTTTCAGCCCGTCGGGCAAACAAAGCGATGAGGAAGCCGTGTTTCCATGGATTGTTTCAGATTTTGGATTGAACGACGCCATCGAATCGGGTTTGGTCAAAACGCCGCGTGTGGTCATTCGTTCGGATGGGCAATTGGCAAAAATCCGCAATGAAATCCACTCCAAGCTTTACCATTTGTACGATGATGAGGTAGTGAAAGCTTCCCTGAATTATAAAGGAGCCGATCCCGCTATGGGCCTGCCTTCCCTTGTCCGCAATGCCTTCATTTTGCTCAATGCCGATTGGTTGCTCAATTCAAAAAATTGGATTGAGAGCGGCCAAAAGGTGTTGCCCTCGATGATTACGATTTGCAACAGCACCGAAACCGCAGCGCGGGTAAAATATGAGTTTGACAAAAAATCATTGCATGGCACCATTTCCGAAATGGAAAAAATGCCGCTGTATGAGTCTGACCGCATCCTGCAAATTGATTCCAAAATGCTGGATAATGCCGAAAGCCAGCGCGAAGCCATCCAGTTGTCGAGCGACGAAAACCTGACCAAAGATCAATTGGCCGAACGCTTGCGCCTGATGGTGGACACGGTTGGGCGGGTTGGGCAACCGGGAGAGCGGGTTTGCAACGTCATTGGCGTCAGCATGCTTTCTGAAGGTTGGGATGCCAAAACAGTGACGCACATCATGGGCTTGCGGGCTTTTACATCTCAACTGCTTTGTGAGCAGGTCATCGGGCGGGGTTTGCGCCGCGTGTCCTATGATTTTGAAGATGGAGAAAACGTCCTTGCGGCTGACAACCTGCTGAAAGCCGAATACGTCAATATTTTTGGGGTGCCGTTCAGCCTCATTCCACAGGAAGGCGACGAAACCACCCTACCGCCAGCGCCGCCGCCTAAAAATGAAATCAAAATTGATCCGAAAAAAGCCGAGCATCAAATTGATCTGCCCAACATTCTCAGAATTGAAAACGTGATGCGGCCTTTGCTGACCATTGACACGGCCAGCGTAACGGATTTTGAAATTGATCCTTACCGCTTCATCACCGAGGCCGAATTAGGAGCCGTTGTGGAGGGTAAAGGGGCAGCAAAAGAGATTGCCAACATCAACCTGAAAGCCAGTACGGAAACCCGCTTACAAAGCGTGGTTTTTGCCGTTGCCCAGGGGCTGTTTGAGCAGGAATACAAAAAGCAAAACTGGCTGGGAAGGGAGCCTTTCTTGTTTGTGCAGTTTCTCAAAATCGTGCAGGATTTTTTGGACTCCGGGAAAGTGCGATTGGCGCAAGACCTGTTCAAAGAC
>JABWAJ010000460.1 GCA_013361075.1 Saprospiraceae bacterium
CCGCCGGAAAGAAGTGGAAGCGACTTCCGGCGGAAAAGTGGGTTACGTGCACGTACGGGGCATGAACGACCAGAGTTACCGCACCGTGGTGGATGAGGTTTTGGGGAAACACATTGACAAAGATGCCCTGATCGTAGACACCCGCTTCAATGGCGGCGGCTGGCTACACGACGATCTGGCAACGTTCCTTAGCGGGAAAAAATACATGGATATGGTGCCGCGTGAGCAAAAAATGGGCCTGGAACCAATGCGCAAATGGACCAAACCAACCACTGTGCTGGTGGGCGAAAGCAATTATTCGGACGCGCATTTATTCCCGGTCACGTTCAAAGCGTACGACATCGGCAAAACGGTGGGCATGCCCGTTCCCGGAACCGGTACCGCCGTTTGGTGGGAGCAGCAAATTGACCCCACGCTGGTTTTTGGTATCCCGCAGGTGGGCATGGTGGACCTGAATGGCAATTACATGGAAAATACCCAGTTTGAGCCGGACATCAAAATCAAAAATGAACCGGAAGTCATCCTGAAAGGCAAAGACCAGCAGATCGAAAAAGCGGTGCAGGATTTGTTGCTGCAAGCCAATCCGAATCCGATCGGGGCGAAGGATTAGTGGTCGCCAACTTTAGTTGGCAGACCTGGTTGCGGGCAGAGCCCGCGGAATAGTACACGCGAGGCGGAGCTTCGACTTCGCTCAGCTACCGTGCCCACGCGCGAGCGGAATTTCAATAAAAGTGTATCTTTCCTCCATTGAAAGACTTGATTAGAAACCTACTCCTATGCCTTTAAACCGTACCACTCCCGGCGTTTACATCCAGGAACAGTCTGCTTTTCCAAATTCGGTCTTGCAGGTTGAAACCGCCGTTCCGGCCTTCATTGGCTATACGCCGCAGGTGAACCCAAAAGTGGGCGCGAAACTGTTCGAGCCATTGTTGATCGCCAGTATGGGCGATTTTTTAAACTACTTTGGCTACCCCGCTGATCCCAAAACCGGGAAAATGCCGCCGCAGTACACACCGGCTTATTACCTGACCCCATTAAAAAAAGCGCCGGACAAAGGGCAGTCTTATACCCTGAACGGCACCATCTACGCCATCGAACCCGACCCGGCTACTGTCTGGTATTTGTACGCCAGCCTGTTGCTGTTTTTTGAAAACGGCGGCCAGAAAGCCTACATCGTCTCGGTGGGCACATACGGACTGCCTTCCAATGCCCCCATTCAGCCTGGCGACCCGCTGGTCAATCCCAACGTCAAGCTGGCGGAGTTGCAACAAGGGCTTGAGTGTCTGAAAAAAGAAGCATCCGTAACGATGTACGTCTTCCCGGAAGCCACACTGCTTTCTGTTGCAGAAAACGGCACCCTGATGGAAACGACGCTGCGGCAATGCGGGGAAATGCAAACGGCAATGGCCTTTTTTGATATAATCGGCGCCCGCACCCCCGATCCAACGCTATGGGAACAGGACATTCAAACCTTCCGCGAAAATACCGGAACCAATGGGTTAAGCTACGGCACCGCTTATTACCCGTTCCTGAAAACGACTGCCTTTTCCGCAGACCAGGTTACGGTTACCAATGTTCAGGGCGATACTACCCCGCTCAACGACCCGGCAACCCAAAAACAAATCCTAGCCATCATTCTGGAACAAATGAATGTCCTGCCGCCCAGTGGTGTCATGGCCGGCATTTATGCGTTGACAGATGCAAATTACGGCGTGTGGCAGGCACCTGCCAATGTTGCGCCCATCAGCGTCAGCGGCCTTACGAAGCTGCTCACCGACGACGAACAGGCAGGCTTGAACGTGGATGTCATCAGCGGTAAATCCATCAACGCATTCCGGTCGTTTCCCGGGCGCGGCATCCTTGTTTGGGGAGCCCGAACGCTGGACGGAAACAGTGCCGACTGGATGTACATCAGCGTCCGCAGAACGGCTACGATGATCGAACAAAGCATTAAATTGGCCCTGAGGTCTTATGTAGTTCAACCCAACGACCCCAGTACCTGGACTTTCATAAAAGCAATGCTGGAAAACTTCCTGAACAACATCTGGAAGGAAGGCGCGTTGCAGGGCGCTAAGCCGGATGAGGCTTTTTCGGTACAGATAGGGCTGGGAGTTACGATGACCGCGCAGGATATTTTAGATGGCTACTTTCGGGTGACAGTGCTGGTTGCCATAAAGCACCCGGCGGAGTTTATGGTGATTACGCTGGAGCAGGATATGGTGGGGCCGTAACTTCGACTTGACTTCGACTATGCTCAGCCGCCAGGTCAGTTATCGCTGCCGCGCGAGCGGAGTCTTATTTTTCCGCCAATGCAGCGATTGTGCGCATGACTTCCGGCAGCATGGCGCGGTAGCGTTTGCCGGGGTTTTTACCCAATGCTTTTTTTAGCACGCCCGTAAATTCCACTTCGTGGGTAAAACGGGTGATTCCAGCTGTATGGGTCAAATAGCGCCGGATGATCAGCCAGCCGAAGGGGATGCGCGTTTTGAAGGTATAGGATTCCCCCGGCTTCAACTCCGTAACTACAAACTTTGATTTTGGCCCCTTATCGGGAATGATTTTGCCTTTTGCGCCGATGGCAAATTCGCCTTCGAGTATCGCTTCTTTTAGCCCTTTATCCCATTGTTTCCAGTTTGGAACATCGGTCCAGACCTGCCAGATCCGGGCTGCGGGCGCTGTTGTGGTTTCGGTGTGGCTGAAGTGGTAATTGCTTTCCTGCGCTTGTGCCGCCATGGTGGTAAACATTAAAATGGTGAAGCATAAATTGTTCATGTCCTGTTGTTTTAGGACACAAAATTCTGCACAGCAAAGGCATTGCACACTTCACCTATGTTAAGTTCGTTTGCCGGGCAGCAGATTTTTGCGGATGCGGCTCAGGGATTGCGGGGCAATGCCGAGGTAGGAGGCCAGATGCCGAAGCGGCACCCGCTGCAGGAGCTCCGGGTTTTCTGCCATCATTTTCCGGTAGCGGTTTTCGGCGGTTTCGGTTTGTATTTCCGAAAGGATTTCTTCCGTCAGGTACTGTACCTCCTGAATGAGTTTGCGGACGAAAGTATTCCAGGAAGGGAGCGCCAGCAGGCGGTTGGCATCCTCGTAGGACATTTGCCAAAGCAGGCTGTCTTCCAGCGCTTCGATGCTTTCGCGGGCGGGCGTCAGGTTGGTGAAACTTTGCTGAGAGGTGAACAAATACGGCGCTTCCGTGAAAAATTTGGTGATGTCGGTGCCGTCTTTCCAGACAAAAAAGCGCAACAACCCGCTTTCAATGAAATAGAGGTGTTTGCAAATTTTCCCTTCTTCCAGCAACAACGCGCCTTTGGGCAATACCTGTTGTGAAAAACAGGCAGCGATGGCCTGCCAGTCGCTTTCAGGGAGGGCGGTATAGCGTTGGAGGAAGGGTTTGATGCTTTGCATAAAGACCAAACAATGATGGAGGGATAGTGTTCTGGTGCCGGTTGTTTCCGGCAATACTCCTTTAATAATTGCTTAGGTATTTTCTTTATTTTTGTTCCGGCGATCGAAGTGTGGGTATATTAACGCCTAATAACCAATGTTAAAACGACAACAGAGAAACACATAACCATCATATTTATATTGACAATTCTGACCGCCCTTTTGTCTTGTGGACCGACTGCAAACCAGGACAAAAAACACCTGTTCAAAGTGGAGCCACACCTTACTAGCAAGAATTTTGCGTCAGGCAGGCTGACTTGCAAAATTTAAGAGTCGTTTTTTAATTAAATATTTGGAATGAATTCAACTTTGGCGCTTCGGTTTCCTGACTTAACGCCAGGCTAAAAAAGATTACATCCATCAACTATGAAGACATGATCCGATTAAATTTAGTAACAAGCCTTTTATTCATCGCCTGGTTGACATCGTGTGACAGTGGTTCAACAAATACGACAAGTCAATATCGGACTGAAAAGAAAATGGTTGCTATTCCAGCCAGAGAAGCTGTCGACAATGATTTTAACGATTTTATTGAGAAATTTAGTGCTGATTCTTCCTTTCAATTAATCAGGACAAAGTACCCCTTAAAGGTTAAATGGTACGAAATTGAACAGGATAAAGACACCTTGTTTTACCTAAAGAAATCGGACTTTGAAATGATGGATTTTCGGGAAATAAAATCCAATAGCCAATATGATAATTGGGAACAAAAAAGGGTAATTGACAAAAACAATAAATCAGCAAGAATTGAAATTCGTGGTATTGACAACGGAATTATAGTCGACTATCTGTTTGAAAAAGTGAATGGTATTTGGATGCTAATTGAAGTTGACGACAGCTCAACATAACTGGTGCCAACGTACTTAGCCGAAAATTTACGATTCTATTGTATATTTGTGCTGGTTGACATTCACAGAAACATTTACTCCTGCTATCATTAATTTTTAATTGAAATTCCTGAATTTCCAATTTGCATAAATCGGAAATTCAGTGTTCCAAATTAAATGTAGAAGGTAAAACTTTACCACATCGGCAAACCGAAGACCTTGTGCTTCATGGAAGGAACAGTAAAAACATGAAGCACCTCAAAATTTCAAAACAGCAAAAAATACCATTATGGGATTGAACAACATATTGCTTTTCAGTTGTTTGATGATTTTTACTTCCTGCATCGGACAAGAGAAAACAAACACGCCTGAATACCCCGGTGCGACCAGGCCATTTCCGGTAGTAATCAGAAACTTTAAGGCTAAGGCCGTGGCCCCCGATTTTGACACGACCTTAGTCAGTCAATATATCCGGAGTATTTTTCAGGATTCGAAAGGGAATTTATGGTTTGG
>JABWAJ010000461.1 GCA_013361075.1 Saprospiraceae bacterium
AACTCATTTACATTCAGTACGATACTGGATCGAAGTTTTGCCCGGACCAGTTATCGCTTCGCAGGTGTAGACGAGCGTTTCAATACTTTCTTCAACAAGCGCTTCCTTTGGGACCGGCAGTACAACCTGCAGTGGGACATTACCAAAGCTTTGAAATTTACCTTCAATTCGTCCAATTCTTCGGTCATTGACGAGCCCAACGAGATCACGTTAATTGAAAACCAGCCTTTGATTGGCGACATCAACAAATTCCGGCGCGACAGCATCTGGAACAACATCCGGCAACTGGGTCGCCCAAAGCTCTACCGCCACAACATCAATGTAACGTACACCCTGCCGTTGCGCCATTTGCCATTCATGGACTGGGTACAGGTGCGTGCGCAGTACCAGGCGGAATACAGCTGGAATGCTGCTGCCCTGAACGTGGATAGTTTGGGCAACGTAATTCAGAACAGCCAAAACCGGCAAATCGGTGCTGATCTGAACTTTGACAAACTCTACGGCCAGTTTGCGTATCTGCGGGCCTTAGAAAAGCCAAAGGCACCGAAAACAAAGGAAAAAAAGGACAAAAAGACAACCGAACCCATCGAGGATCAGTCGAAAAAAGAGGATACCAGTGATAAAAAAGATCCAAAAGCAAAGGCCAAGGAACGGGTTCCCGGCGATTTGGAGCGCATTCTGATTCGGCCGTTCCTGATGCTGCGCAAAGCACGGTTCAATTACAACGAGCGGTTCCGGACCGTAGTGCCAGGGTTCATGCCACGGTCGAGTATCATGGGCATGGAATCGGGATTTGGTGCGCCGGGTTGGGATTTCATTGCAGGTTTACAACCCAATATCCGGGGCTTGTCTGAAAGTCAGCGCGAGAACCCGACTGAGGGCAATGGCGACTGGTTGTACGACAACCGCCAGTGGATCAGCAACAATGTCTTTTTCAACCAGGACATTGTGCAGGATTATACGCAAACCTACGATGCCAGGGTGACGCTGGAACCTTACCGCGATTTCAGGGTAGAGCTGGAAATCAGCAAATCCTTTACGGAAAACTTTACGGAGACATTCAAAGACACCACCTTAGACGGAAATTCCGACTACGTACACGTGGTGCCAACGACGATGGGGTCCATGACGGTTTCGTATTCTGCGCTCAGCACTCTGTTTCAGGACAGCAAAGGCGAAATCATCAACCTGTTTAAAAAATTCGAGAGCAACCGGGTTGTCATTTCGGAACGCCTTGGCATTGATGAGGAGCACTCCGACCCATATCTGGCTGCGCTGGGCTACAAAGTGGGCTATGGCCGCACCCAGCAGGACGTGCTGATACCGGCCTTTATTTCAGCCTATACAGGGTCTGATCCACGTTCTACAGGCCTGGACATTTTCAAAACCCAGCCTAACATCAACTGGCGTCTGAGTTACAATGGGTTGTCGAAAATCCCGATGTTCAAAAATATTTTCACCAATTTCAGCCTCACACACGGGTACAAAACAGAATTGAGGGTGAGCAGCTACCGCACCGGCCTCGATTACCTCCGCACCCGCCAGCGGGGCAGTATTGACGATATTTCCGGCAACTTCTACGCCAGACTTGAAATTCCGGAAGTCGTTATTCAGGAAGCTTTTGCGCCGTTGCTGGCAGTAGAAGCTACCTTGAAAAACGGCATGAGTTTCAACGTAGACTATAAAAAGTCGCGTACACTGGCCATGAGTTTCGTCAACAAGCTGCTGAGTGAAACGCAGACCAAAGAAATCATCATTGGCGCCGGCTACCGCATCCGTGATTTTGACATTCCTTTCCTGACGGGCAGTAAAAAGAAAGGCGGCAAGAAGAAAAAGGAGGAGGAGAAAAAGACCACACCGGCCAATCAAAACCAACCGGGCGGACGCGGGGGGTCTCAATTGCAGAGCCGCGACCTGGATATGCAGTTCAACTTCTCGCTGCGCGACGACGTCACGTTTGCCCACAAGCTCGACGAGGGCATCTTCGAACCGACGCGGGGCAGTTATGCGCTTTCCATTTCGCCGGCAGCGGAATACAAACTCAACCAGCGCCTGTCATTGCGCTTGTTTTTTGATTATCGCCGCACCATTCCGAAAACCTCGCAGGGATTCCCCCGCACGGACACTTCGGGTGGTTTGGTAGTGCGTTTCCAGCTGAACTGATGAAGAAAGAATAAGGGGCAACAAGCAAGTTGGCAAGGGGCGAATTGGCAAGCAGGCAAAATAAGTATTCAATTTGCCCTCTGCCAATTCGCCCTTTGCCTTTTGATACCGGGGCTTTGCCGTTAAATGTCTGTTAAACCGGCTGTTCAGCTTGTCCTAAACTCCTACTTTTGTATTAATTAACAGCATAACTTTGCAGCTGGACGAATCAAACTATGAATAAAAAAGCAATCTGGGCAATTATCGGACTGATGAGCGCAGCCGTCATTGGTGTGGTTTGGTTGCAAACCGTATTGATCCGCACGTCTATACAAGTCAACGAAGAAAGGTTTGACAAAAACGTATACAACGCGCTCAATGCAGTAGTGGCCAGATTGGAACACGAAGAAAAAAAGGCGGCCTTCAATCAATACATGAATGGCTATGTCGCTCAGTATTTCAACCAGGGCTCGGGAGTAGTGGAGCCTTCTCCGCTTGAACTGGCCTTCACGGAGCAAAACGCCGATCCGGAACTCCTCAGTCCTGATATTTTTGATCAGATTCTGAGTGAGGTTTCGGATACCTGTACCTGTTACTCCTGCCTCAGGGCGCGTGACAATAACTTCCGGCGCATGATGTTTTTCAATGTGCGCAACACCCAATACCCCTTAGGCGAGCGCATCAAACTCGAATCGCTCAAAACCATCCTTAAACAGGAATTGACCAATCGGGGCATTGATACCAAATGCAATTACGGGGTTTACTCCCGGCAGGATGAAAACTTTGTGATTGTGGATGGCCACTATGTGGTTTCTATGGAAAAGCCACAGGAACTGCCCCCCGGTTACAAAAACATTTATTCCTCTAATTACCGGGTGGAGCTTTTTCCTGAAGACATGCCTTCTCCAGGCTTGCTGATGGTGTTTTTTCCTGCAAAATCCCGGGTAGTTTGGAGCTCCCTTTGGGTCAACTTTCTGGGTACACTGGTCTTCACGACCATCATCCTGCTTTGTTTTGCCTACACCATCCATGTTATCATTCAGCAGAAAAAGTTGTCTGAGATGAAAACAGACTTCATCAACAACATGACGCATGAATTTAAAACCCCGATCGCAACCATCTCATTAGCTGCTGATTCGATCACCAGTCCGATGATTTCAGGCAACGCCGACAAAGTTCTGCGTTTCGCTAACATAATAAAACAGGAAAATAAACGTATGAATAACCAAGTGGAGAAAGTACTTCAGATGGCAGTCATAGACCGGAAGGAATTCCAGTTGAACCTCACCGAAGTAAACCTCCACGATGTAATCGCCACTGCCGTTGAAAACATCAGTTTGCAGGTGGAAAAAAAAGAAGGAACCGTCAACTCGGTTCTGGAAGCCACTCATCCTGTAATACAAGGCGATGCAACGCATATTTCCAATATCATCAACAACTTGCTGGACAATGCCAACAAGTATTCGCCGGAAAAACCTGAAATTTCAGTGCATACATCGGATACGGCAGAAGGCGTGGAAGTGATTGTCAAAGACAAAGGCATCGGGATGAGCAAAGAGGCCAGGAAACACATTTTTGACAAATTCTACCGGGTACATACCGGAAATGTGCACGACGTAAAAGGGTTCGGTCTTGGATTGAGTTATGTTAAAGCGATGATGACCGTTCACAAAGGTAATATTGAAGTAAGAAGCGAGCCGGGTAAAGGCAGTAGTTTTATTCTGTTTTTCCCGCACAAAGTGGATCAGAGTTGATCCCAATTGCATCCGACAGCCTGAAGGGTTGTTGTCACTAAAGAAAAACCACCTAATCTTATGGCAAATAACAGGATACTCCTGGTTGAAGATGATCAAAATTTCGGGGATGTTCTGCGTTCCTATCTTGAAATGCACGATTATGATGTGACGCTGGCCACTGACGGCCTTCAGGGGATCGAACGCCACCGGAAAGGCCAGTTTGATTTGTGCATCCTCGATGTCATGATGCCCAAAAAAGACGGGTTCACCGTTGCTAAAGAAATACGTGAAAGAGATGTTGAAACGCCCATCATTTTCCTGACCGCCAAAACCATGAAGGATGATGTATTGCAGGGGTTTAAAATAGGTGCCGATGATTACATCACCAAGCCGTTTAATTCGGAAGAGTTGCTGTACCGCATTCAGGCGGTGCTGAAGCGCAGCAAACCGCTGGCGGACCCGAAGGACGACATCCGCGAGTTTTTCATCAGCCGCTATCATTTCAACTATCCGCTGCGGGTGTTGACTTACAACCTCGGGGGCGAAGGGGAAGAAAAGTGGAAACTATCCCCCAAAGAAGCGCAATTGCTGCGCATCTTCATCGGCGAAAGCGATCGCGCGGGCCATCGGCCCCTGTACGAAGTTATCGTCGAGGAAGCGCGCAAACGCGGCATGGCCGGGGCAACGGTCCTGCGCGGGATCATGGGATTCGGCAAGAACAGCCGCATCCACACCGCGAAGATCCTGCGGCTCTCCGAGGACTTGCCCCTCGTCATCGAGATCGTGGACGCCGAGGAGCGCATCAACGCCTTTCTTCCCGATCTGGACGCGATGATTCACGACGGGCTCATCACCATCGAGAAGGTGCGGGTAATCGCGTACCGCCACGAGGGCGATCCGA
>JABWAJ010000462.1 GCA_013361075.1 Saprospiraceae bacterium
AAAATGAACAAGATATGAAAACAGTTTCATGGTACTGGGTATTCTTTTTTACGAGTATAGCCGGACTCAATGCCCAGACAATATTTCAAAAAGAAAAACGCGATTATATTTGGCTCTTAGGCTATGATAGCAACCTGACAAATCTGATTTTTGGAGGTACACTTATAGATTTCAAGTATAACCCACCTCTAATTACTTATGAATACCGGGATTTGAACTTTGAAAGAACGAATGCTTCGATATCTGATGCTGAAGGTAATTTGTTGTTCTATACCAATGGTATTGCCATTCACAATTATTTAAATGAGTTAATTGAAAATGGAGATGGTTTAAATCCTGATCCATACACTGAAAACTGGGTAGATGGCGGGTATTCCTTGCCGCAAGGCGCACTTGTTTTACCTCACCCCGGTATTCCCAACCGATATGTCATTTTCCACAGTACGATCAGTGTTGTAATACCCGCCATAGAAGACAACAATTACTTGCCAATGAATTGCTATTATACTACCGTTGATATCGCATCTGCGGAAGTAGGCACTGTATCAGAAAAAAATACATTGATTCTTTCGGATACGTTTGATTTTGGAAAACTTACAGCCGTTCGTCATGCGAATGGTCGGGATTGGTGGATTGCTACACAAGAATATTATGTAAACCGCTATTATTTGATGTTATTCTCCCCGGAAGGGATAAGTGTAGAATCCTCTCAGACACTTGGCCCGTCAAGACCCACAGGGCTTGGTCAAGCTGTTTTTTCGCCAAACGGCGGAAAGTATGTCCTTTTCTCAACGATCTCTGTTCAGGATGGTCAGTTTGTTGATGTTTATGATTACGAAAGATGTAGTGGCCAATTGGATAATCATATTTCGATAACGTACAATGACACTGCTTTTTCCGGCGGCGTCGCTATTTCGCCCAATTCCCGATTTTTATATGTATCCTCCAATCGATATGTTTATCAATATGATCTGGAAGCGGAAGATATTGAAGCCTCGCGGGAGGTTGTGGCCGTTTACGATGGTTTTTTAGCGCCCGATCCATTTCCTTTGCCGGTAAGATTCTTTCTTTGCCAGTTGGCGCCTGACAACAAAATCTACATAAGTGCGACTAATGGAGTTCCTTATTTTCACGTCATCCACAACCCCAATGCCAAAGGCGCTGCCTGCCAAATGGAACAACACGGGGTGCAATTGCCAACTCTTAACGCTTTCGGCCTTCCCAACTCCCCCTACTACGGCCTCGGCCCCGAAGATGGCAGCCCTTGTGACACACTCGGCATAGACCACCACCCGCAGGCTGACTTTCGATACGTCACAGAAAGCGCCACCGTTAATTTTTACGATTACTCCCGCTTTTTTCCCACTGAATGGCACTGGACCTTCGGCGACGGCAACAACAGCATGGAGCGCGACCCTGTGCATACCTACGCCGAAAGCGGGGTGTACGAAGTATGCCTGATCGTGAGCAACGCCAACGCCAGCGACACGCTGTGCCAGGAGGTGGAAGTGATCGTAACGGGCACGCAGGAGACGGTTGCCGAAAAGGCATTGCTGAAAGTTTTCCCGAACCCGGCAAAGGAGTATGTGGTGTTGCAGGTCCCCGACTATCGCGACAGCAACTTAGCAGGCCTGGAATGGATACTTTACAATGCTTTGGGCCGGGAAGTGCGCCGGGTAGTACTCCAACACCCGGAAGCGCAAACGGTGGCGAGCCTGGAAAATGTGCTGCCGGGGATGTATTTTTGGAACTTGACGGCAGGCGGGGTGACGGTGCAGGGTGGGAAACTGAGCGTGGTCAAATAGCCTTAACCCATCGTAAACCCGACCGTTTTCACCCGTTTGCTGACGCTTCCGTCGGCCAGAATTTCTTCCAGCACCATGCTTTGCGCAAAAGGCAGTTCGAACACCTCCTGCATGTTGCGTACACTGCCGGCGGGAACTCCGTTCTGGTTGAGCTTGCGGACAATCGTTTCCCGGTCAACATGCAAAAAAGCAGGCCGCAGGGCTTCCACCAATTCCTGGCGGTGTTTGACACGGGCAGGATTGGTGGAAAAGCGCTCATCATCAGCTAAATAGCCAAGATTGAGGCACTTACACAGGTTCCTGAACTGGTGATCGGCCCCAATGGCCAGCACCAGTGCTTTGTCGTCGGCAGTGTGGAAAATATCGCCATAAGGGGCAATGTTGGGATGTGCTGACCCCATCCGCTGCGGGATATGGCCCACCATCAGCCAGTTGGTGGCCTGGTTGGCCAAAGAAGCCAATGCCGAGGCCATCAGCGAAGTTTGCACGTAACCGCCGATTCCGGATTTTTCCCGTTGCAACAGCGCAATGAGGATGGCTTCCTTCAATTGGTGTGCGGCCAGCAGGTCAATGAGGGCCACCGGCATCCGGGAAGGCGGCCGGTCAGCTTCACCCGTCATGTATAAAAAACCAGCTTCGGCTTGCAGCACAATGTCGAAAGCCGGGATGGTGTCGTCGTGTTCAAATGCCAGCAATTGCGCATAAATGAGGCGCGGGTGGACAGCCCGGAGGCTTTCAAAATCCAGCCCGGTTTTTTTGGCGAAAGCCGGTTTGAAATTGCTGAGCAGGACATCGGCTTCCAAAATCAGGTTTTGCACCGTTTGGCGGTCTTCGGGTTCTTCTAAGTCGAGCAATAGGCTTTGTTTGCCCCAGTTAACGCTGCAATAATAGGCCGAAACGGGCGCATCGGGGCTTTCGGCAGGCAATCGCCAGGTTCGGGTCACGTCGCCTCCGGTTTTTTTATTTTCAATTTTTATGACCTCTGCCCCAAGCTCGGCAAAAAACATACCTACTGCCGGTCCGGCCAATACACTGGCCAATTCTACGACTTTCAAATCTCTGAATATCAAAGCGCTCATTTTTTTCGTTCAAATTTAGAAGCGAAGGTAGGGGCTCTTCGCGAATAAGCAATAAAGCCATTGCGCCGGAAAGGTGAGCAAAAATATCCGGCAAGGGGCTTTGTACATTTCGTAAAAGCAGTACTTTTATCAGACTATACCCAACGTATCCCCAATGCGGTGGTGTTTTTTTTGACTGAAACAGATGGTAAAAATATGTTTGTGACTTTAAAATCTACTAAAATCCGCTGGTCAATCCTCGCGTTTTTTGCCCTTATTATTATCGGATGTGCGCCCCAATCAAAAGAATCAACCCCTGATGATGCCCCACCGGTTTCTGCAGAAAATACCCTGACCGTTTATTCTTTCAGAAACTATCCGAACGACCAGCACCTTTTCCGGCTCTTCGAACAACGCACCGGTTTTAAGGTGAATGTGGTCACAGGCAAAAGCGAGGAAATCATGAAAAAAATGCTGGATGAAGGCAATTCATGCCCGGCCAGCCTGATTATTTTGCATGACCTGTCCCTGATTTTGCAACTTAAGCAAAAAGGGGCACTACAGCAGGGTAAATTCGGAAAACTCAACCTGACCATTCCTTCCCGGTATTCTGACCCGGAAGAATTTTGGACCGGCTTGTCAAAGTGGACCCCGGCTTTTGCTTATTCCACCAACAAAATCAATCAGCAATTGATCGGCCGCTATGTCGATCTGGCCAATCCAAAATGGAAAGATAAGGTATTGACAACCAGTAGTTCCAACTTGATGAACCAAACGTTGGTAGCCGCCATGCTGGCTGCTGAAGGCCCAAAAGCAGCCACCAACTGGGTGAATGGCTTAATGGCCAATTTGGCAGAAACGCCTATGCCCGACGATTATGCCGTCATTCAGGCGCTTGCCCAGGGCAAAGGTGACATTGCCCTCATCAACGCCTCTTCGCTGATCCAATACCAACGATCTGGCAGTGCAGAGGCTTTTCAGCAGACAGAAGGCATTGGGCTGCTGTATCCGGTTTGTGCCGACGGCGGCACTTATTTTAACCTGACAGTGGCCGGGATTCCTGCACATGCTCCCAAACCAACGGTTGGAAACAAACTGATCGAGTTTATGATTGATCAGGAAGTTCAGAAATTGTATGCAGAAACCTTATACGAGTACCCATTGAACCCCTACAGCGTTCCCAACGATTTTTTGATTGAAATTGGCGGCTTTAAGGAAAAAGAGGTTAATTTCGGACTTATTGGCCAAAATCTGGATAAAGCGAAAGAAGTAATCCAGGCTGCTTCCTGGAAATAGGGCAGCGATTCGGTCATTTCGCTGCATTCCGTTCAGACATCAACTCAATTCATCCGTTTTATGAAGTATTTTTTTGCTTTTCTACTTTTAAACCCCGTATTGCTTGTTGGACAACCAGACCGTTGGCAGCAAGCTGTAAATTACAAAATGGACATTGATTTTGATGTCAGGACGCACCGGTTTGAAGGCGAACAGGAGCTTACCTACTTCAATAATTCGCCGGATACCCTGTATCGGGTATTTTATCACCTCTACTTTAATGCTTTTCAGCCTGGTAGTATGATGGACATGCGCTCGCGCACCATTCCAGACCCGGATGGCCGGGTTGGGGACCGCATTTCCAAGCTTAAGCCTGATGAAATTGGATACCACAACATTTTGTCGCTGAAGCAAAACGGGAAAAAAGTTTCGTACAAGGTTGTTGAAACGATTCTTGAAGTTACGCTGGCTGAACCCATCATGCCGGGCAGCCGAACCGTTTTTGATATGGAGTTTGAATCGCAGGTGCCGGTGCAGATCCGCCGGTCAGGCCGCGACAATAAAGAGGGGATAGACTATTCCATGGCGCAGTGGTATCCGAAAATGTGCGAATACGATTACCAGGGATGG
>JABWAJ010000463.1 GCA_013361075.1 Saprospiraceae bacterium
ATGTTCCCGCAGTGCGGAATGGAGATGGCACTTGTGCGGTGGAAGGAGTTCCGGTGAGCATCAGCGCGCCTTCAGCGCCTGTGCTTGAGGAGGTGACAATTACCGACGCGAGCAATTGTGAGGCATCGGACGGCACGTTGACCCTGGTTGCCACAGGTGGTCAGGGCGTTTTTCAATACAGCATCACCGGAGCTGCAGGCCCGTGGCAGAGCAGCCCGGTGTTTTCGAATTTGTCAGCAGGGGAGTATGTTCCCGCAGTGCGGAATGGAGATGGCACTTGTGCGGTGGAAGGAGTTCCGGTGAGCATCAGTTCGCCTTCAGCGCCGTCAATTACTGGAATTGAAGTCATTGAAGTAAGCACTTGCGGTGCAAACGACGGACGAATCGTCATTGAGGCGTCTGGAGGAACGGGATCGTATCAATTTAGCATTAATGGAATTGAAGGGCCCTGGCAGTTTCATCCGACTTTCACGAACCTGACCCCCGGAAGTTACATGCCTGCAGTACGCAACGCTGGGGGTAATTGTATTACTCTTGGCACCTGGATTTTAGTCCCGGGAGAAGAAGTTCCCGATATTGAAGTATTGGTTGACCAGCCAACAGCTTGTGAAACGCCAAATGGCCAGATTTTTATTTCTTTGGAAAATGGAGCAAGCAATTGGAATTACAGCATAAATGGGGGAGCAACCTGGCAAAATACTCCAATATTTCCCAATCTTTCAGTTGGAACTTATACGGTTTCTATTCGCAATAATACTGGAGTTTGCATGGTGGAACTCATGGCCCCTGTCATTTTAGCAGCGCCCGTGACGTTGTCTTTTACAACCATTCTCTATACTAATCCCGATAGTTGTACACATAGCGATGGTCAGATTTTGCTGGGAGTATCTACTCCCGGATCTTTTGAATACAGCATTGATGATGGCCATACCTGGCATCGGGATAGTTTGTTTACTCATCTTGCCGCAGGGACTTATTTCGCAAAAGCCAGACTGGAAGGAGGTGGTTGTGAGATGGCGCAGGCAACAATGATTAATTTGAACTTGCCTTATCTTCCTGATATTCTTGATGTTATTTCGGTCGACCCAACATCCTGTTTACTTCCTAATGGTAGCCTTCAGGTGACTTTGGCCGATACCACCCAATCCTATGAAGTGAGTATTGATGGGGGCGATCATTGGCAAATGCAGACACTGTGGCAGCAACTGCCTCCAGGTAATTATCAGATACGGGTACGAGTTTCCGGTGGAGATTGTGAAGTGGTTTACCCCGTAAACGTTGACCTGGAGGCGCCTGCCTCCATAGGGGGAGTGGCGGATTTTTTGTTACCGGCAACTGGAGTGATTAATGAACCGGTAGTGGCGATCGACATCTCATGGCCGGTACCACAAAGCATTAGGTGGATATACGATGATCCTCGTATTGTTACCCTACAGTCCTTGCCTACTCAGGAAATTCTGGAATTTACTGAACCTGATTGGTACATAATTGGGCTGGAAATTTTTTCAGGCTATTGTAGCCAATACCTCGAAAGGGAGATCCGGATTTATGGGACACGAGATAGTCTGGACAGTGGGCCACCTGTCATTTCAGAACAGCAAATCCGCTCCTTCGAAATTTATCCCAATCCCAATAATGGTGCTTTTCAAGCCAAACTGGTATTGACAGAACCTGCAACAGGACAAATATGGCTATTCCGAAGAGACGGAACCCTGGTTGAACACAGGCAATTGGAAGGTGCTGATTTTTATCTGGAGACTTACGAATGGACCGATTTACCCCCCGGGGTTTATACGGCTCTGGCACAATGTAGCGAGGATTGGATTTACGTCAATTTTGTGATCCAGTAAGGCCACCGTTTTGCGGTTGCCGACAAGCAATCTGTCTGATTCGTGAAATAATCGGGCAGTAAAAAATACATCATCATAAGGATTTAACAATGAGGCTGATGTTTAATTGTTGTCGCATTACGAGATGCTACGCGTTAATCGTAGTAGCTCTGGGGATATTTAAAACTTCTCCTGTTTGGGGACAGCCATACCCGGTAAGCGCCATCGTTCAGGTTGTGCAATTTAGCCCTTTACCGGAAGCTTATGATGATCCCGGAAGAGTCATTATTACACTAATTTCAACAGATGCAAGGCCGGAATATCCGGCCATACTTCGGATAAAATTGTCGGGACCGGGATTCAGTATTACAACCCGGGAGGATTATTTGCCCTCGCCTTTGGTCTTGCGGAGGAATCAACCCGTAGTCCTCACCGGCGTGCAACTTCAGGAATATTTCGACCCGAGTAATCTCAATTTTACCGGGATTGAGCCGTCAAACCTGCTTTCCGGCACGGGGATGTTGCCTGAAGGCCCGGTTTCTTTGTGTGTGGAAGTATTCGACTACAATCGATTTTTTGATCCTGCGGTATCCAATACCGGCTGTGCTAATGGGTTTATGCAGTTGCATCGCCCACCTGTATTGATTGAACCCGGAGGAGAAGTCACGATGACGCCTATCCAGCAGGTTCGTTTTGTCTGGCAACCAATGCATGCCGGGGTAAACGCGGAATATACTCTGGAAATTTACGAAAACAACCTCGCAGGATTCAGCCCTGATCTTATCCTTGAGGCTACACCGCCGATAGCAGTTGTTCAGACGGTAACACCATTTTATTTGTATACGAACCTGGATCCAGTGCTCCTGCCCGGGCAGGATTATTTGGTACGCATTCGTGCACATGATGTAGTAGGGCAAGTGACTTTTATCAATGATGGATGGAGCGAAATTTACACTTTTCACTACGGTTCAGGCGGGTGTAGCGAGGCACAGCCAGCCCGTGATTTAGCAGCCTCCATTGTGGCGGGCCACCGGGCAGATTTATCGTGGCGTTCGCCCGACGGTTTGCAACCTGACACCTGGTTTGTCAGCTACAGAAAACAAGATGATCTGACATTTGGCGTCCCCGTAAGCACAGAGCAAACAGTTTTTTCCCTGCAGGGACTAACCCCCGCTACCCCATACGAGGCCCGGGTTTGTTATACTTGTACAACACCGGAAGACCGTTGTGAAACAGTGCGTTTCACAACCCCCGGAACAGGTTGTGCATTGGGGGCAACGGATAACTATTCCTACAGTTGCGGGGACAGTACAGCAGTGCAACCTCCCGGGGAAGTACCTTTAGTAAGTACTCTTCAAGCCGGCGACACCGTTTGGGCCGGCGACTTTTTGGTAATACTTTCAGAGGTTTCAGGGGCCGGCCCTTTTCGGGGAACCGGGTATGTGTCGGCACCCTTTTTCGATCAGGCGCGACTGCGTTTGTCTTTTAACAACATTCGTGTCAACGAACATTGCCGAATGGTTGCAGGGCATATGGATGTAACCGGAGCAGGCCTCGCAGCATTGGATCGGCTTAATGAACTGATTGATCAAATCATGGATCAGTTGGATGAGCTGGACAATATTCTGACCCAGGTTGAAGAAGCGTTGTTGATCGCTCAGGAAATCGTTGATGCAGCAGCTACCCTTGCCGACTACAACCAGGCCCGGCAAGATGCTCTTGCGGCCATCGCCCAGGCATCTGCTGAGTTTCCATTTCTCCCGGATTCTTTAAGTCAGCACATTCAGGAAGCACTTGAATGTATGAATTCAGCAGAGACAGAAGCTGCATTCTCTGCTTGTCGGGAACAAATGATGGCTGCATTAACAGCCTACCAGGCAGCTGTAAATGCGCTCTATCAAAACGCGCCATTCCAGGTGCAGTTTTCTGGCAACCAGCAGCAAAAATATGGATTTGATACCTTCTCTCATGAGGTGCATAATGATCATTATACCCATCTTAGCATAGCGAATCAACCATATCATGTACCCTGGAAATCAGCACTGGCTTCAGGGACCGATTGGGTAAATGCCCAGGCTTCTTCCGGATTAACCGGTATTTCTTTTGTCAACAAGAATCGGGCACTGCTGCCCCGGACTGACTCTTCCGGCGTTGCTACTGTGACAGTTACCGGAGGTACATACGATGGCCCTGCCGGGGTTGTGTATGCGCTTCACAGGGGCGAAGATTCTACCGACATTCACATTGCTGGTCAGTTGCACATAGCTGCGTATCCGGAAAAACGGCTGAATATTGTCCTGATTCCAGTGAATGGAGCTACAGCCCCGGAAGGTGTGGCAGATGCGTTGAAGAACATTTTTAAACAAGCCGTGGTACGGCCCGAAATCAGCATCCGTTCCGGCTTCCAGTTGCCGGAATTCAATGGCATCCTAAGCGATGCCCCTTCCGGATTATTTGCCAGTTACAATGCCGACATGCGGGCAATCATCCGCGGATTTGAACAGATTTCAGATAATGAACCGGATACCTATTACATTTTTCTGGTCCCGGGATGCTCGTCTCCAAGTCGCCTCGGGTTCATGCCTCGCGGCCGGAAACATGGGTTTGTATTTCTTAACAACCATACCTCCGGGCAGGCGTCGGTAGCACGCACCATCGCACATGAACTGGCACACGGAGCCTATTATTTGCGACACACCTTTGAACAATTCCCTGGCTTATCAGCCGGAAGTACGCATAACCTGATGGATTACGCTGTCGGGGCACATCTGCATAAATACCAGTGGGATCTTATACACAACCCAGACCAGGATTGGGGAATTTTTGAAGAAGATGAGGATAATGCCGGTGAAACAGCAGTCATCGCCCGCAATTTTATTTACAGTGGCAATATTTATTATGAATATACGGGTAACAATCCTCATTAT
>JABWAJ010000464.1 GCA_013361075.1 Saprospiraceae bacterium
CTGGTTCATGTCTTTGGTAAAATTGCTGCGGCTTTCTGCTCTCTCGTTTTCAATGACACTTTTTGCCCCTGATTCGCATGACTCATGTTGCCATTTTCTTACCTGATCTGTAAATCCCTACCTACCCTGCTTTCATGCGCACAGCCACATCCATGGTAGCGCCTTTTCGGTTGATGGTAAGGTTAAGGACGTCGCCAACTTTGGCGCGGCCCACAATCTCGGTTAATTCCGGAACATTTTTGATGTTGCGGCCATCTACCTTCACAATTACATCTTTGGGTTGAAGGCCTGCATATTGGGCCGACCCGCCATCCACCAGCGTTTCAATGACGACCCCCTGGCTGACTTTGAGGCCCAGTTCCTGTGCTTCTTCGTCGGTGAGTTCATAAATATTGACCCCGAGGAAAGCGCGCTGATAGCTTCCGAATTTGATCATGTCGTCCACGATGCGCTTTGCCAGGTTGATCGGAATGGCGAAGGAATATCCCTGAAAAGCGCCAGTGCGCGTTGCAATGGCAGTATTAATGCCCAAAAGGCGGCCCTGCGCATCGATGAGGGCACCGCCACTGTTGCCCGGGTTGACTGCAGCATCGGTCTGAATAAAGGACTCGATGGCGTCGCGGCCTTCAATTAGCCTGAGGCTGCGGCCTTTGGCACTAATGATACCGGCGGTAACCGTAGAAGTAAGATCGAAGGGGTTTCCAACGGCCAGTACCCACTCGCCAACTTTGGCAGCATCGGAATCGGCCAGCTTCAGCACAGGAAGGTCTGTTGCTTCTATTTTCACTACCGCAAGGTCTGTTTTTTTGTCTTTTGCAATCACTTTTGCTTCAAATTCGCGGTTGTCGTAAAGGGTTACGCGCACTTTATCCGCAAACTCCACCACGTGGTTGTTGGTGATGATGTACCCGTCGTTGCTGTAAATAACCCCCGAACCGGTACCTTCCATGGGTTGGTTAAACATTTCGTCCCCAAAGAAAAACCTGAAGGGATTGTACCCCTCCTCTTGTTGAGTCGTTTGTTTGCCCGAGGCAGCAATGTGCACCACTACCGGCATGGCTACATTGGCCGCAGCCGTAAAATCAAACGGAACATTGGTTGGTGAGTAATTGATGGCACGAGCCGGAACGGTTGTTTCAGCAGCCAATCGTTGCTTGTTCGAGCTGAGCATCCATGCGCCGCCCAACGCAATTACGCCTCCAAAGGCGCCGGCTAATACGAAGGAAATTAAGCGCTTCATGTTTTCGTTGCTTTTTATTTGATTAAAAAGTTGTTTGAAAATATTAACCCTGCTAATTTACGCAGAATTATCCTTTGCCACATCGCGATTTTCGGAAAACAGCTTCCTGCTTTCTGAAAGCTGTATGATGGCAAATAACCGTTGTCACAGGGGCATTGTTACGTATATTTTTTGCTTTAACAGTAAATTAACAGGATATAAATTTATGAAGCAACCCGTTGCCGAGTGGATTGATGTTGAGGCGCAATTGCGTCCGGAAACAGATTTGGAAAGGCAGCTGTTACAGGATCCCGTTTTTTTGCAAGGCCTGTTGTGGGGCATACCCCGATACGGCCATCCGGAAGGGGAAGTTTACAAGCATATCCGGGAGGTATTGGACAATATTGACCGCCTGGACATTGACCGGCTTATGCGCAAACGCCTGCGCATCATAGCTTTTGCACACGATACCTTTAAATACCTTGAAGATAAGAGCACCCCGCGCGACTGGTCGAAACACCACGGGGCCCTCGCCCGCAGGTTTATGGAAAATTACCTGACAGACGAAGCGGTGCTTGATGTCATTGAGTTACACGATGAAGCGTACCATTGCTGGCGGGTAAAACACCTGAACCAGGACCATGACGTTGCTGCCCTGCGCCTGAACGACCTGTTGAATCGCATTGGCGAACACCGCCAGCTTTATTACCTGTTCTTTAAATGCGACACCAAAACCGGGGATAAAAACCCTGCGCCGCTGAGGTGGTTTGAACAAAACATTCCGGGAATCGAAATCGTGACGTTTTAGGTTATTTCCGCTCGATCAGTTCCAATTCGGGCAGTACAAACTGCGCCTCGTACCATTTCAAGCGGCCAATCCGGAAGGTCCGACGACAAAGTACGGCTTCCGGCACCCAAATTTCCCGCAAATCGAGGCAGCCACGGGAAGAGCCATCGTACGATTGAAATAATTCTATTGATGACGTTACAGCCAGGCCTTTCCGGCGATTCAGGCTGACCTTGATTCCCAGCAGATGGCCCGTTTTTTCAAAAACCTCCAGGGTTTCGGGGTCAATGTGGATGGAAAGCACATGCACTTTGTTTTCGGCCAATCCGCCGGCATAATCGTCATGGTCAAAACACATCCGGATCGTTTGCGAATTGCTTTGCTGGATAAAATCCATTTTGCCCGGCAAAATCATGGCCATCCCATAGCGCTGCCTGCGGGCCAGCCGGGTGTATCGGGTCACGGTTGTATTCCGCTCTAATTGGTATTGGTAATAGCGTGGCTGAAACCTGAGCCTTCGGTTATCGGTAACCTTAATGAGCCAGTTTTCCAAATCGCTCCACATTTCTTTGCCAATGGTGTACGCGCCAAAAACGGAGATGATGGCCTCGACGGAAAAAAGCTCTTTGGGTTTTAAACAGGCGAAGACGATCATGATGGCACCGCCGAGCAGGAGTCCAAAAATGTTTCTGAATGGGTCGCCGATGCGGGCATAAGAAGACCTTTGCTGAAAGGCGATGTCCTGTACGTATTCTTCATAAGGCCGGAAAGCAATGTGCTTTGCTTCTACCTGTCGGCTATAAGGATATGCAACCACATGACATTCAATCGAGTCGAAAGATTCAAGGCGCCCCATCCCATTTAATTCCACATCGAAAATATGTGGAAAGGCTTCGTTTTTGGAAACCTGAACGAGGTGGTTGAACTGGCGAATGTCTTGCTGGTGCATTTTAATTCTTCAGCTTCAATACCTCCAGAAACGCCTTCTGCGGCACTTCTACGGCACCGATCTGGCGCATCCGCTTTTTACCTTCCTTCTGTTTTTCCAGAAGTTTGCGCTTGCGTGTAATGTCACCACCGTAACACTTGGCCGTCACGTCTTTGCGCATGGCAGAAATGGTTTCGCGGGCAACAATTTTTCCCCCTATCGCTGCCTGAATGGCAATGACGAACTGCTGGCGGGGCAATAAATCCTTAAGGCGTTCACATATTTTCCGGCCAAAAGCCTCAGCTTTGGTACGGTGTACGAGGGCAGAAAGTGCGTCTACGTTTTCGCCGTT
Source organism: Saprospiraceae bacterium (assembly GCA_013361075.1). Lineage (GTDB taxonomy): Bacteria > Bacteroidota > Bacteroidia > Chitinophagales > Saprospiraceae > JABWAJ01. The sequence continues at coordinate 3,287 of JABWAJ010000464.1, forward strand.
GAGTTTAATGTCTAACTTGATCAGGTCAGACTGACGGTAATCCAGCGGCTGGTAATCAAACGACGCATAGCCTCTGGAGATGGATTTGAGCCGGTCGTAAAAATCGAACACGATTTCTGCCAATGGCATTTCGAAGGTCATTTCCACGCGTTCCGGTGTCAGGTAGTGCTGCTTGGTCAGGATGCCCCGTTTGTCGCGGCAAAGTTCCATGATGGCACCGATGTATTCCGGTTTGGTAATGATTTGCGCACTGATGTATGGCTCTTCCACGTAATCGGTAATGGTCGGGTCGGGCAGGTCATTCGGTGTACGGATGCTAAGCAGTTCGCCTTTTTTGGTGCGGGCAAAGTAGGATACGTTTGGCACCGTTGTAATGACATCCTGGTTGAATTCGCGCGACAAGCGCTCCTGAATGATCTCTAAATGCAACATGCCCAAAAAGCCGCAGCGGAAGCCAAAGCCCAGGGCCATCGAAGTTTCAGGTTCAAATACGAGTGCTGCGTCGTTCAGTTGCAGCTTCTCCATGCTGTCGCGGAGGTCTTCAAAATCGTCGTTGTCTAAGGGAAAAATTCCGGCAAAGACCATTGGCTTCACATCTTCGAACCCATGAATGGCTTCTTCGCAGGGGCGGTTGACGGTGGTGATGGTATCGCCTACTTTAATTTCTTTGGAAACTTTAACGCCGGTAATGATGTAGCCTACGTTCCCCGCTGATAATTCCTGTTTGGGCACAAGGTCCATCTGTAAAATGCCGATCTCGTTGGCGTCGTAATTGCTGCCGGTATTTACAAACCGCACCTTATCGCCTTTGCGCATGGTGCCGTTGAGGATGCGGAAATAAGCAATAATGCCCCGGAAAGAGTTGAATACCGAGTCAAAAATCAGTGCCTGCAACGGCGCTCCCGGGTCGCCTTTGGGCGGTGGTATGCGCGTCACAATGGCATTCATGATGTCTTGCAGTCCCACTCCGGTTTTACCGCTGGCCAGGACGATTTCCTCCGGTTTGCACCCGATAAGTTCGATGATCTGGTCAGAAACCTCTTCGATCATGGCGCTGTCCATGTCAATTTTGTTCAGCACGGGAATGATCTCCAGGTCTTGGCCAATGGCCATATAGAGGTTGGAAATGGTTTGCGCCTGGATGCCCTGGGTGGCGTCTACAAGCAGCAATGCACCTTCGCAAGCTGCGATAGAACGGGATACCTCGTAGGAAAAGTCCACGTGCCCCGGGGTATCAATCAGGTTGAACGTATAGGTTTCGCCATCCGTGTGTCTGTAGTACATTTGAATGGCATGGCTCTTAATCGTGATGCCGCGCTCGCGCTCCAGATCCATATCGTCCAGCGCCTGTGCCTGCATGTCGCGCGCAGAAATGGTATTGGTAAACTCCAGCAGACGATCTGCCAGGGTGCTCTTGCCGTGATCAATGTGGGCTATAATGCAGAAATTCCTGAAATTTT
>JABWAJ010000465.1 GCA_013361075.1 Saprospiraceae bacterium
GTTCTTCCAGTAAGGTTCCATAGGGTAGGGGGGCCGGTTCGGGTTGCAGCAATTTGCCGTAGCCAGATTGAGTTTTCGTGACGCGCAAAGGGCCGGTTCGAAGGTCAATGCCTTCAAAAGCTCGTTCCGGACAGGGCCTGGTAACGTCGCCCCGCAGGCTCGCACTGAAACCCCGGCCGGTATCCGGCAGGAAATAGGTTTTTTTATTGACGTAACTCATTTTTTCGCGCACCCGCTCATCGTCGTCCCAGCCATCGATACCGGATTGTTCTTCAAGGAAATCGAAAACCGTCCCAATCGGGTATTTGTAAACCGGTTCTGTCAGCACTAATCTGACCACATTCATGTGTCCCTATTTTTCAGAAAGGTAATTGATCAGTTTCAATAATTCCGTTCTGTTGCCTGCTTTTTTGATGAAAACGGGCAGGCGACTGATCATAGTGCTGTTTTTACGGATGCTGCCGGAGTAAGGATTGATGCCGCGTTCGCGGAGTTTGGCGGTGATGTAGGCCCGGAGGGCTTCAAGGTGTTCGTAGTTGTAAGCCCAGAACAACTCGTCGCGGAATTCTTTTTGCAACCAAAGCGGCAAGCCAAAGACCCGATCGGTCATTCGTCCCTGATGGCGGTGGTGGAGGGTGATGCTGGCTTCGTATTCGCAACGGTCGCCGCAGTTTTCGCAATGCATGGCTAATTTTTTCCACTGCCCGTTCCACGGGGCGCTCCTGCGCAATTGAGCATGGCATTCGCGGCATTTGACCGACACATACGCCGTGGCTTCCCCGTACCAATGGCCGGGGTGCTCTATGTGGGAGCAAGTGGTGCAAACCAACCGGCCTTCGGAATTGATGAGGGCTTTTTCGCTGCATTTCGGGCAATGCACTGCGAAGTGTGTCGCGAAATCCAGCAAGGAGACGCCGGGATCCGAATAGCGGTTCATGAAGTTTTAAGTTGTTCGATTTACTATGTAGATTTGACTTAAAATCAAATTATTCACCAAAAATAATACAATATGAAAACTTTACTTGTTGTGTTGCTGATTTGCGGAACGGTATCAGAAAATTTTGGGCAGCATTGGAATGTAATTAGCCCGGGTGATCAACTGTATGTTTGGGCAAAATCAGGATTAAGACTTCGTAAAGAAGGCAATCCGGAAAGCCCTGTCATGGTTACAATGCCTTTTGGCGCACAAGTAATTATTATAGACACAGATGGAAGTGATTTAATAGAAGCGGTCAGGAGTATTACATTATCCGGTAAAACCTATCCAGGTTTCGATCTTCCCGGAGGTTGGTATAAAATAAAGTTTAAATCGTTTGAGGGCTATGCATTTAGCGGATACCTATCCAAATTACCGCCACTTCAGGAGGTGCCAGATACAAGTGAAAGTGGCCAAGGTCAACGTTATATTGAATCAATATGGAAATGGGCAGAAAGATCGTTTGGAAAACCAGACACCCTTGAATATACAAAACCAACTCAAGTTCCGCCCTCTGACTATCACAAAATGACTCTGAAGTATTCAAATGGAGCACTTATAATAATGGAAGGGGAGACAGGAAGCAGCACAACTCAGGTGTCCTTATTAAATTGTAGTCTTAATGAGGGCTTTCTTTTCTTTGACCGGCTATTTGATTTTACCAGTAACTATGCGAATAGCTCCGTGGAACCATATGAAAGAATGAGATTAATCGATAAAAACGAGCAAGATTACCTGCGATTTTGGATAGGTGGGCCAAAAGGAGAGTGCGAGATAAAACGAATTGGATTTTTATTGAGTATTTACTTTTGGGTGAGTTGTTGATAATGTTTCGATTGAACACTTTTGGGTCAATCGGTACATCTTGTTTGATGGATATAGAAATGCCAGTAATCTCGGTTTAGGTTGTTGAATCAATATACAGCGTTCCTTGCTCTTCTCATAAGCACAAGGAACGCTGTAACAAAGCCGCCGGTAAATTACTTCGCGATCAGGCTAATTGCTGCACCTCCGCCCGCCACGAGCTTGAGATTCAGCGTATCCCCTTTTTTAACGGTCATTTTCCGAATGTTCACCGCCGTCGGATTCTTCTGCCAGTGCGCATCAGCAGCATCTTCATAAATAGTAGCCTCATACGTTTTATCGGCATCCAAAAAGTCGAGTTTCGGTGCAAACGTCCGGGCATTTTCGTCGGTGATGGAACCGATGAACCAGTTGTTGGTACCTTTTGCTTTTCGTGCATAAGTCACGTAGTCGCCAATAGCGGCATTCAATACTTTCGTTTGGTCCCAGTCCACCGCCACGTCTTTGATGAACTGGAAAGCCGCGAGGTTCTTTTCATAATGCTCCGGCAGGTCGGCGGCCATTTGCAGGGGCGAATACATGGTCACGTACAGCGCTAATTGTTTGGCCAACGTCGTATGCACCTGGTTGGTATTGTTGGGATCGGTTTTGTATTCTTTGAACTGGATGTTAAAAATACCCGGCGTGTAGTCCATCGGGCCGCCCAGCAAGCGGGTAAACGGCAGGATGGTTTCGTGCTCCGGCGGGTTGCCTTTGCTCCAGGCGTTGAACTCATTCCCGCGGGCTGCTTCGCAAGCCAGAAAATTGGGCCAGGTGCGGTGCAGACCGGTCGGGCGCACAGGTTCGTGGGCATCCACCATGATTTTGTGTTCAGCGGCTTTTTCAAGCACCCGCTGGTAGTGGTTGATCATCCATTGGCCGTCGTGCCATTCTCCTTTCGGGATGATGCGGCCTACGTAGCCCGACTTGATGGCATTCAGGCCTAAGGAATTCATCAGTTTGTACGCCGCGTCGTAGTGTTTTTCATACCCCGTTGCCGAGGCAGACGTTTCGTGGTGTACAATAAGGGGGGCTCCTTTTTGGATGGAATAAGCAGCGAGGCTTTTCAAATCGTAGTCAGGATAAGGGGTTTGAAAATCGAACACATCTTCCTTCCATTTCCCAAACCAGTCTTCCCAACCTGTGTTCCAGCCTTCTACCAACACGCCTTTGAAGCCATGTTCCGCAGCAAAATCAATATAGCGTTTGGTGTTTTCCGTGGTAGCGCCGTGGCGGCCATGCGGCTGGGTGCCCTGCATCGTTTGGCCGCTTTGGGAACCGCTGTAATCCCAGGTCGTTTTCCCGAGGTGCAGTTCCCACCAGATGCCGACGTATTTCACCGGTTTGATCCAGCTCACGTCGCTTATTTTAGAAGGTTCATTCAGGTTCAGAATGAGGCGTGAAAGCAACAACCCCGCTGCGTTTGGGCTAATCAGAATGGTGCGCCAGGGGGTGGCAAAACCGGTTTCAACCACTGCTTTGCGCCAAAGCCCGGCACTTGGAATCAGGAAGGCCGTCAGTTTTTTCGTTGCATTGTCCACTTTGAGCTGCATGGCCGGAAAATTGACCAAAGCGGCTTCGTGGATGGCGAGGTGTACGCCTTCCGCAGTGCGCAGGGCAATCGGCGTTTGCACGGCTTTGTAGTCGGGAATAAACTGCGTGGAAATGGCCGTTTCGTTGGCGTATCGGATGCCGTTTATTTTCGAAATTTTGGTGGTGGAATAGTCGTGTTCATTCGAATCCCAGTCGCCGGGCTGCCACCAGGCCAGGTGGTCGGCCGTCATCTGGAACTCGGTCAGTTCCTCCATCACGGTCAGGGTTTCCGTTTTGCCACCGGCTTTTGGGAAGACATAGCGAAATCCGACCCCGTCGTCGAACACGCGGAAAATGATGTCCAACAACCCGTCTTTATTCTGAAGGCTTACCGCCAATTCGTTGTAGTGGTTCCTGATTTTGGATTCTTCCCCCCAAACAGGTTCCCAGGTTTCATCCAGGCTGTTTGTTTTGGAACCCTTGAGTTCAAAGCCTTTTGTGTAGTTGCGGCCCTCTAAGTAGAAACCCATTTTCGAGGCACCGACAATCGGTTTTCCATTATAATTTACCGAATAAAAGGCCTGTCCTGTTGGAGAAATGAAGAACGTCAGTTTGATTTTGCCGGAAGGCGAAGCAACAACGGTTTGTGACAAAGCGAGGTTCGTACTTGCCAGCAGCAGGAGCATCAAACCCGAAAAACGAAGCGCATTGGTGATTTTCATGATGTATGCTATTGAATGACAGAAGTATACGTTTAAGTGCAAAAATCCACGTTCCAAAGTAGTCCTGACAGATTTTTATTTTTTCATAACAAAGGCGAAGCTCTGCGTTTTTGCTTAGATCCGTACGGTTTTATTTTGATTTTTTTCATTGTGAATTCAACCTGATCGTATTACCTTTATGGTTAATAACGCGCCATGCTCTTCCTTTTCTTCTGATTACTTTCTCTTAAGGTATCAATAAACCCATGTTATGGAAATTCTGGAAATCGTCATTGGTCTCATCTTCATCTACCTGCTGCTTAGTTTGTTGACAACTACGGTGCAGGAATTAGTCGCCTCCCTGATTTCACTGCGTGGAAAAATGCTGCTGAAAGCCATCCTGAAACTGCTGGAGGTGGAAAACCTGGCAGGCGAAAGCGAAGCGGAAAGGAAAGCCATGATCGAAAAATACAAAACCAAGATCCTCAACAGCAAAGTCTATAAAAAATACAGTTCCAAATTTTTGTGGATTGAGCAGTTGCCCTCGTATCTGTCTGCAGAGCAGGTGACCGGGCTGATCGAGGATTTATTGGCGGAAGAAGCCCGCAGTGTGCCGGCTGACAGCGTTCAGGAGCGCGGCTTAGACGCACCTGCCCCAAAGAGTTCGTCTATGTTGGACGCCA
>JABWAJ010000466.1 GCA_013361075.1 Saprospiraceae bacterium
GAAGAAGATATTGCCAATGCATGAAAGAATAAGATTTCCATCTTATGAAATCAAAAGGATATGCATTATTCCTGTTGCTGGCCATTCACATTTCTACTGGCCATGCTCAGGCAGTCCTTCCCGAAGACTATCGGGTTGTTGAAGCAGCTTTGAATGGCCTGTTTTCCAAAGTGCAGTTTGCATATTATCATCCGGAAAAGCCCATAAATCCGAGGAATACAAACAAACCTTTACATCCTGACGCTACCTATGTTCTGGTTGATCCTCAAACGTACGAGGAAACAGTTCATAGTGGAAAGGCCCTTGATTCCATTCTTTTTTCCACGTATGAATCGGAAATTGTGCGGTATCAATTAAGGGATCAATACCGCAAAAAACTCGTCCTTATTGGTTCATTTAAAACGGATGATTTACATCGGCAACACAACTTGTACAGAGATTCCGAAACCTATAAAGAAATCCTGAACGCAGGCATAGACATAACTGCCTTGCAGTCCTGTGATTGGGATGCGCAGCTAATCGGGGAACATCCCGACTATTTTTTTCGGAAATTGACCGATGCGCCTTCGCCGGATTTCAAATACCTTATTGCTGCGCACATACAGTTATCAAACGTAGTTTTTGACACCAATAAAAATCATGCACTTCTTGAGTTGGGGCTTCACCATAAAATTCAAAACGGTACAACAGGCTGGGGCTGTTATGTTTTACTTTCCCGAACAAAGGGTGGGTGGGAAGTTGTAAAAACCTATGGGTTATGGGAAGAGTGAGGCCTCCCTTCCTGGCAGTGACATGCCAGCTGGATTTATCCTTCCATTCTTTCGCCAAGTGCTTTAAACAAATCTTCCTTATCCAAAATACCCGGCTGTAAAGATTGGTCATTGAATGCATACCGCAGCAGTGTGATTTTGCCCGCATGAATTTTTTGCTCGCCTTGCCAGATCAGGGTATTGATGGTGCCTTCTATGGTGTCAGCTTTGGTGGCCGGAACGGGCAAAAACAAAGTAGTCAGCAGGTAGCGCATATTGGCTTTGTCCTTTTTTGCTTCTTCCTTTCGGCTGGCCTGATAACCTTTGATGATGATGAAAGCGCCATCGCTTTCGGTGAACGTTAATTCAGGATAGCCATATTGGAAATTTAATTTATTGTTTTTCAAATTAATGGCTGTTTCAAAAGTAATGGCATAGTCTTCACCGACAGTAAGTTTTGAAACCAGATACTTTTCATCTGTGAGGGCGCTATGGCAAAGGTAGACGCCGATGAGGCTTTCCAGACAGTGGATTTCAATGGGTTCTTCGCCTTCCAGCATTCTGATGTCCGGTCTGATGCGCAACCCGTCTATGGAGGGTGTACTGTAAGAACCAAAGCGGAAACGCTGAAGTCTCAGGTAGCGCTCGATTTTTTTGATATAGGACTTTGTTTCTGCCAGCCCTTTTTTTAAAAAAATTACCTCCGTAGCCGAGACATAAGGACCGTGACTGCTCACTGTAATCAACGCCCCGGTGAGGAGATCCCGCTCGTGCAACCGGTCGCCCTCAAAAATAATCTTCAGTACATTGGGCCTGGCAGCCTGGTTGTGGTGAGGCAAATCCATAAAAATGCCCGAGGTTTCTATCCGGATTGGCCCTTCATACACTTGTGCCACGCCAGGTTTCGGTTCAAAAAAATCTTCAACCCTGGCGTAGCTTTGTTCCCAGTCAATGGTTGCATGGCTTTCCCAAATGGCATAGCGGAGATGGCTAAAAAAAAAGCAATGGTAATCCTGTTTGTCTGAAACGAGGGCCGGTATTTCCGGATTGAGCATTCTTGCCGCCTCGTATTTCAGAAAATCGCGGATGTTGGACAAACGCTGCTGAAACAATTCGGGTTTAAAGGCATTTGGGCCAATTAGGTAGCAAATGAGTCCGTAAGTAATGTTATCGCTCATCTCCCGGCGTCCGTAAAAGCTTTCCGAGTAGGATTTTTCCCCCCGGGTTAATCCCATAAAGAATTTTTCAAGCTTCTCTTTTTTCTCTCTGGCCAGCGAAGCAGGGATGCTTCTTTTTATGATGAGAATGGTTTCCTGCACTTCTTCCGTCAGTCGCAAAAATCGCTGATAATCATTGCGCTCCTTTAGTTTGACAGCTTCGTAAGCTTTTTGGAGGATTTCTTTTTTCTGGTCGGCATCAATCAATTGCATTTGGACAAAATTTGGACAAAAATAAGACAAAAAACATCCAGTGTCCTGAAAAAGTCATTTTCTCTGACTTAGACGGCTGCACGGATGCGCTCAATTTTGCAGTATTCTTTCACAAATCCAGAAATGTAACTGCATCATGAGTACACAAAACGAAGCCTTGCAACACACCCATACCGAGCGGACGCTCCTTACGCAAGTGGAGGTCGAACGGCTGAAACATGAAACAAATGGAGCTCACTTCAGCCTTGAATGGTTGATGCTGGGAACCCTGTTTGGATGCTGCTTTTTTATCCTGTTTTATGAATTTGATCATCGTGCGATCCTTAAAATTATGGGCGGGTTTTTATTAGCCCGGCTATTCATTTTGATGCTTCAATACCATCGGTTTTACACCAACATTATTAGAGAAAAGGTTGATTTGAACTGGAAAAGCATTGTCTGGGTCATTTTATACTATGTTGGTGCAGCCTGGGTGGCGTGGAAACACCCCGACAGACTCTTTTTTTGGTCGTTTGGGTTGTTGTGGGAGTTGATATATGTTTACACCCAACTTGAGGATATTCTGTCCGAATTTTCGCGCCGTGCCAGGGTGAAAAGAATTGCCCATGCGAACTCCGTATTCAAAGTTATCACGACCACAACCACCACAGTTTGCGGCAAATACCATACCCCTGCTTCAGAACTCATGTTAGATGCAGGGCCCATCACCCAATTTGAAAAATGGGAAATCTACCTCAACAACGGGGCAACACATGAAGTGTCAGAAGAACACTATAACACAGCCAATCCGGGCGATGAATACACCTACACGTCGGTTCGATACATTTTTAAATAACTAAAACCATACACATGAAAGCTGTTTTTATGACCATGCTCACGGCATGGCTGACCACGCATTGTTTACCTGCGCAACCCATAGCGGAAGCGCCCTATTCTTCACCTGTAAATACAGATACCATGATTGCACACTTTAAAAACGAAGCGGAAAATTTATTCGGGTACACCCTCGGCCTGCACGCTCACCTTTGTACCCACCCCGAGCTTTCTTGGAAAGAGTTTGAAACCACGCGGCTACTGGCGGCAGAACTTGACGCCATGGGCATTCCTTACCGCATCCTGAAACGCGGTACCGGCCTGATTGCCGTCATTGATTGCAACGACCCCGATGCCCAAACGGTCATTTTGAGGTTCGATATTGACCAGTTAAATGTGGCTGAAGAAGGCAAAAAACTGTACCCTTCCGGGGTCAAAGGTGCCAGTGCAGCCTGCGGCCATTCAGCACATACCGCGATTGGCATGACCGTTGCAAAAATACTGCTCCCATTGCGCCATCAACTCAAAGGGCGTTTGGTGATCATGGCCCAACCTGCCGAAGAACTGATTACGGATCCCGGGTGCAAGTACATGATCGAAGAAGAAGGCATCCTTGATTTTCCCAATATCACAGGTGCTTTTGGTTTGCACGTAACCCCAAATTACCAGTCCGGAGACATCCATCTTGCAGAGGGCGAGTTTATGGCTTCCGCCAATGAAATGGATGCCGTTTTTTACGGAAAATCAGGCCATGTTCAGGGGCAAAAAAACACCCGAAACACCATCCATGCGGCAGCGGAATTCATTACCCAGTTGAACATCATCCGGTCTGCGCACAGCGACCCGTTCCAGCCCCTGTTATTGGCCTGCACAAAAATCCACAGCAATACCTGGGCCAATGAAAATTCCAACCTCGTACCCGATACGACTTCCTGCACGGTTATTTTCCGGACTTTAAGCCTGAAATACTTAGAAGAAATGACCCGGCGGATCAGGCAGATTGCCCAAAATGTGGCCAATAGTTTTGATCAGCAAGTTGTGTTTAAAGAATTTCCCGGCATCCCTACCGTGAAAAATGACCCGGAACTCACCCGCTGGTCGAGAGAACAGTTGATCGGACTTTTAGGCGCTGAACACGTCAAACCAGCCGACCCCAGGATGGGTGGAGATGATGTATCCTTCCTCAGTCATCGGATCCGGCTTGTTTACCTGAGGCTGGGATCCGGCGGGGCACCCGAATTTGAATTCCCCCTGCATGACAAACAATTTCAGGTCAACCCGGCCTGTCTGCCCGTAGGCGTCAGCGCACTTGCGTATTTGATTTATCAGAAAATGGCGTTGTAATTGTAAGGGACTCATAAGGAGCAAAAGGCAAGAGGTCAATCTTTCCAAAAGCAGGAGATAAGAGATGAAAACTTCCGAAATCCATCTTCTTTGTCAGAATGACAAAATTAAATTACTCCTTGCCTTTTGCTCCTTGCTCCTTGCTCCTTGCCCCTTGCCCCTTGCCCCTTGCCCCTTGCCTTTTGCCCCTTGCCCCTTGCCCCTTAAGACACCTGCATGCTTTTATTATCCTCCCAATATCAATTCAATACGCCTCAAATTTTAAAGCATGAAAAATAAAAGAACGAAAGCAACAAACTTGTTCATCGAAAGCCTGAATGCCAAGGATCGGGAAGCGTTGGTGAAAGAAGTAAAAGAACAGATAAAAAAAACTTGCGCCGATAGCACAACGGAATATA
>JABWAJ010000017.1 GCA_013361075.1 Saprospiraceae bacterium
GTTGTTTGTTGATCGTTGTTTGTTGATCGTTGTTTGTTGATCGTTGTTTGTTGATCGTTGTTTGTTGATCGTTGTTTGTTGATCGTTGTTTGTTGATTGTTGTTTGTTGTTTGTTGAGCGTTCGTTGAGCGTTCGGATTGACGAGGTTTTCGTTTCCCGAACCCTAACGAACAACCAATAACGATCAACGATCAACATTCCCAACGACGATCAACCCTCATCTCCCTCCCTTCGCTTCCTCCAGCATCGTCTCTAATTCCCGGTAATCCGAAAACTGGTCTTCTTTAAACGCCCTCTCCCGGGCGTTGTAAACTAAAGTCACCGGAATGGCACCGCCCCAAGCCGGGCTGACTTTGTCGATCCAGTTGTTGTACCCCGAATCGGTGAGTGCAATCACAGTAGGTTTTAAGTTCCTGGATTTCACAAAAGGCAGCAGCTTTTTTTCCAGATCTTTTTTAAAATCAAGGCTCACCAGAACTACCTTAACCTTTTGATTTTGATATTGTTCGTGCAATTTTTCAAAATAAGGCAATTCTTCCACACAGGGTTTGCACCAGGTAGCCCAGAAATTGATGACATAAGTGGTATCGTTGTCGAAGTGCAGCCAATGCTCAAAATCGCTGAATTTAGCATAGACCGGAATGTTGCCTGATTGGGCTGAAGGCGCAGCAACAGGGGGCGTTATCGGGTTGGACTGCGCTTCAGATTTACAACTGACGAACAGTTGGAGCATCACCAAAAGGAACGAGAGAAATCTGATCATGGTGCTTTTTTGTAGTTTCCAACACAAAATGACGAAAAATAGCTGAAAAACGCGGTTTATCGCTGTGTTAAAAGCATGTTAAGGCGGGGTTAGTAAAAGGGGGACTCCGGGGTTAGGTCAATACTCACTCGTCAAATGAAACTCCACCTGGCTGTGGTTTTCCTTTGCCATCTGGAGCGCCCAGGCACTTTCTGCAAGGAAGACTAAGTTGCCGTATTTATCCCGGGCCATGTCGCGTTTGCGGCGGTCCATAAATTCTTTCAGCGCTTTGGTATCATCACAACTCACCCAAAAAGCTTTGTACAGGTTAAGTGGTTCGTAAGTGCAGGCTGCACCGTATTCGTGTTGCAGCCGGTACTGGATCACGTCAAATTGCAGGGCCCCTACGGTGCCGACAATTTTGCGGCCGCTGATTTCGCGGGTAAACAACTGGGCCACGCCTTCGTCCATGAGTTCTTCCAGGCCTTTATTCAATTGTTTGGTTTTCAACGGATCGGCGTTGTTCACGTAGCGAAACTGCTCCGGCGAAAAACTCGGGATGCCTTTAAAGTGCAACAACTCTCCTTCTGTGATGGAATCTCCGATTTTAAAATTGCCGGAATCGTACAAGCCTACTACATCGCCGGGGAAAGCCTCGTCTACCACCGTTTTTTTATCCGCCATAAACGAGGTGGGGTTTGAAAACTTCATTTGTCGTTCCTGGCGCACGTGCAGGTAGTTAACATTGCGCTGAAAACGCCCGGAGCAAATGCGCAAAAAAGCAATCCTGTCGCGGTGCTTAGGGTCCATATTGGCATGGATTTTAAACACAAAACCGCTGAATTTTTCTTCATCCGGCTGCACCGTCCGCTCTTCTGTTTGCCGGGGCAAGGGCTGCGGCGCAATCTCCACAAAGCAATCGAGCAGTTCGCGTACCCCAAAATTGTTGACTGCGCTGCCAAAAAAAACCGGTGAAACCCGTCCCTCCAAATAATCTTTGCGGTCAAAAGCGGGGTAAACTTCTTCCAGGATATGAGCTTCGTCGCGCAGTTCGGCAGCAGCGCGTTCGCCCACACGCTTGTCTAATTCCGGGTTCGACAAATCCGTGATTTCAATCACATCTTCTTCTTCCTGTTTGCCGTGCGGGCGGAACAGGACGAGCTTTTTTTCGTACAAATTATACACCCCCTGGAAGCGCTGCCCCATACCAACGGGCCAGCTCAGCGGGCAAACCTTCAGTTTGAGTTTTTGTTCGATCTCATCCAGCAGGTCAAAGGCATCTTTCCCTTCACGGTCGAGCTTGTTGATGAACACAATGATGGGTGTATTGCGCATGCGGCATACCTCCACCAATTTTTCGGTTTGCTCCTCCACCCCTTTGGCCACGTCAATGACCGTGATGACGCTGTCTACTGCCGTAAGGGTTCGGTAGGTATCTTCTGCAAAGTCTTTGTGGCCCGGTGTATCTAAAATATTGATTTTTAAATTCCTGTAATCAAAAGCCATTACAGAAGTCGCTACCGAAATGCCCCGTTGCCGTTCGATTTCCATAAAGTCGGACGTGGCGCTGCGTTTGATTTTATTCGATTTTACAGCTCCGGCTACCTGAATGGCGCCGCCAAACAACAGGAGTTTTTCCGTAAGGGTAGTTTTTCCCGCATCGGGGTGGCTGATGATGCCGAAAGTGCGCCGGCGGCTGAGTTCTTCAAGAAACGACATGCGTGCTGGTTTAAAACGAGGCGCAAAGGTAAATCATTATAGCGAATTCACCCGATCAGTTATTGATTTTCACAAAGCTGTTGAATTGCAAGCTAAAATCTCCTTAACTTGCCTTCTCAAAGCAAATACCTCGCATGCAAAGAATCATCATAGAAAATTTCGGGCCAATTCAGCACTTAGATTTGGAGATCAAAGATTTGTCGTTGTTCATTGGAGAACAGGCAACGGGAAAGAGTACAGTGGCGAAATTGATTTACTTTTTTAAGTCGTTGAGGGATGAGTTGGAGCTTTACCTTTATGATAGAACCCCGATAGCCGATAATTTAATTGAAGATTTTGTTTATAATAAAATACATGCAACTTTCAATGTAATGTTTTCTGCTTTTAAGCCCAACACTCAGAACTTTAATATTATTTTCAAATATACGGATACGAGATTTATTCAAGTTCAGACAAGAATACAAAACACCCTTGGAGTTTCTATAGTCAATACTGAAGGTGAAGGCCAAGACTCTACTGAAATGAAAGAGATATGTCGGGATATTGAGAAATTCAGGGATCAATATTTTAGCAAAGAAACAGTTTTAGTAGATTCATCCGAAAAACAAAAAAATAAATTTGACCAACTACTAGATTTACAACGGATAAAAAAACGTATTGATGATTTTTTTAGTTATGATGGTGAAATATTATTTACCCCAGCAAATAGAAGTTTACTTGCTATATTTCCTGATCACCTACAGGCAATATATTCTAATGATTTCGATTCATTAACGGCTGCCTTTTTAAGAAGAATTGCAACACTTAAACCAGCTTTAAATCAACCACTTAAAGAGCTAATCAAAGAACTTTCTTTCAGTAAGAAAAATATTCCAAACCAAAAGGTTATTCAATTATCTCTTGAAAAAATTGAATTGGTATTAAAAGGAGAATATAGAATTGGTAATTCAGGAGAAGAAAGAATATATTTCGATGAGAAAAGCTACATCAAACTCTCCATGGCTTCCTCCGGCCAGCAGGAAGCAGTCTGGATTTTAATGCAAATTTTCCTACTCCTCCTCAACCGCGAAAAAGTTTTCCTTGTCATCGAAGAGCCCGAAGCGCATTTATCCCCCGAAGCGCAAAAATCGGTGGTAGAATTGATTACGCTTTTGCTCAAAGAAAACGGCAGCCAGGTATTGATCACCACTCACAGTCCTTACATCCTCACTGCTTTCAACAACCTGATCTATGCCGGAAACGTAGGCAAAGAACACCCGGAAGAAGTCGGAAAGATCATCCCTCCACAATTGTGGATTGACTCGGAACAGGTTGGCGCTTACAAGCTCCGTGCCGGTACATCCGAAGATTTGATGGATCGCGAAACTAAGCTCATTCGGGCAGAAGAACTCGACAGCGTCTCTCAAAGCATCAACCAGGCTTTTGACGCCATCCTCAATCTGGAACTGCAATGAGCTGTCAGTATTTTCGGGAAAACCATTCGGATTGTTGTGAATGCAGCCAGAATCAGATCATCAATGCATCTGAAAACAAGAGCAAATACTCCCTGCGAAATCCTCAAAGGCGTGAAGTATGCAAAATCCATCTGGATGGATGCGCGAGCATGGAAACTACAGGCAAACAATGCGACTACCTCTTCCTGTCGTGTGACACCAATCGTGCCTTCTTCATTGAATTAAAAGGTTGCGACCTTTTGCACGCCATAGACCAACTTGACCAAAGCATTGATCGCCATAAACAGAGTGTGGAAGGATTTGCCATCAATGCCAGAGTCGTACTTTCCCGAACGCAAACCCCGGATATTCGTAGTCCTAAGTACATCAAGTTTAAAAAAAAGATAAAAGACCTCAGAGGTACGTTTGAACACAGGAATATCCTACTGGAAGAAACACTTCCATAGCTACTGCTCCATCCTCCTAACTTTCTTCCGTGTTCACAAGAACAGCAATCAACCACATAAGGCATTGAAAAACAATTGTTTTAACAAGTTGATTTGCTTAACCATTTTTCCTTTTTGATAGCAAATACCAGGTAAACCTTTCTGCTTTTTCAAACTTGGCACGATCTTTTCTTACCTATTTATGAAAACTAAAACGACACACAAATAAAGCTATGGAAACTCCCCCCGACGTCACTTATCGCGCGAAAACAGGTATGAGAAAACTTACATCAGGAAGACATCACAAGCTATGAGAAACAACACATGGTATCGCTTATGAGAAAAAGTGCAAGCGGCTGGTACCAATTCTGATTAAAAACAAAAACAACATCAAAAGATGAGACCTTCTACTCGCTCCGCTGCATCCGTGCAGTCGGGAATGCGCCCCGCGCATGCCTTTTTCGAAAAACTCCGGCCCCGGCGTGGGTTCCTCCTCTGGGCGTTGTTACCGCTTTTAGGGATGTTGGCTTCCCACGGCGCACAGGCGCAATGTACGCTGGTTTGCAATGGCGCTTCTCAAGCCAACCCCAACCAGGTGGCGATCAACCAAAACTGCGAGGTGACGCTGGTTCCGGACGTTATCCTCGAGTCGCCCCAATCCTGTCCGGGCGATAAAATCCTGACCGTTCGCGACAATGCCAACGCCGTCATTGTCCGGGATACCAACATCGTTACTTTCGACGCTTCTGCTTATGTGGATCAAGTGCTCAGTGTAACGGTGCAGGACATTGCCACCACCATTTTTTGCGTTGGTTTCATCCGTACCGTGGACAACCTCGACCCGCAAATCATTTGCGAAAATAAAATTGTTACCTGCTTCGACAGCATACAACCCCAGGTACTGGGCTATCCGGATGTCAGCGACAATTGCGACAGCGAGGTGGTGCTGAGTTTCCTCGAAGAAGTGGAAGAACAGGATTGCCTTTCGCCTAATGTGCGCGTGATTACCAGGTTCTGGACTGCAACCGACAACAGTGGCAATACTGCGGAGTGCATCCAGACCATTACGGTTGCGCGCCCTTCATTGGACAGCATCCAATTCCCGGCAGATACCCTGTTGTCGTGCGAAAATGCAGTAGTCACCCCTGCAGTTACCGGGCAGCCAACCCTTTTCGGGAATCCGGTGAGCAGCGGCGAACTTTGTGATTTCATCATGACGGTTTCTGAAGACACCATTCCCCTGTGCAGTTCCATAGAATTCCAATACCTCCGTATCTGGACAATCCTCGATCAATGCAGCGGTTTTTCGGTGGCAGATACACAGAGCATTGTCATTCAGGATACTCTGGGGCCGAAAATTGAGCTGCCTGCCAACATTACGGTGAGTGCCCTGCCTGGCCAGTGCCACGCAACCGTTACGCTGCCAGACCCCATTTCGGTCCGGGACACCTGCGACAATACGCCGGAATATTTTATCAGCACGTCATACGGGGCAGTTGGCCCAGGCCCACATCCGCTGGTACCGGTAGGGCAACATACGATCCAGTATACTGCCATTGATACCTGTGGCAATACCAGCCTGAAAACGCTGACGCTGAACGTACTCGACAGCCAGCCGCCTACTGCCGTTTGCAATGAAGCCCTCAATGTTGCCATTCCATCTTTGGGCATCGGAAGGGTTTTTGCCCAGGCCTTTAACGAAGGCAGCAGCGACAACTGCGCCCAAACCGTGTACGTCAAGGTACGGCGAGCCGATATTGGCATGTGTAATGGCCAGGGCGGCGACGACTCTCCCACCATCATCGGGTTCCAGGAATGGTTTGACGACGATGTGTACTTCTGTTGTGAAGACGTCAATGCCACTTCTACCCTTGTTCACCTCAGGGTTTATGAAATCAATCCGGGGCCAGGGCCGGTAGATCCTGCCCGTGAACTTCCCGGAGGCGACTTGTTTGGTCATTTTACACAGTGTATTTCCCAGGTGACCGTACAGGATCAGCTGCCGCCGATGTTTGTGGATTGTCCTGAAAATGAGACCATTTCCTGCACTTACGACTACTCTGACTTGTCTGTTTTTGGTTCGCCGTCGGTCATTGAAAACTGCGGGCTGGTAACCCTGGATTCAATGGAAACCATTGCGGTGAATGAATGCGGATTTGGTACGATTACCCGTACATTCATTGCTACAGATGGCTCTGGTAACATCGCCACCTGCATGCAAACCATTACGGTAACCAACGAATTGCCCTTGGGTGAAAATGAAATTGACTGGCCGGACAACTATACTACTGATATTTGTGGCGCTTCAACCGACCCGGACGACCTGCCCGAAGGCTTCGACGTACCGGCTATTTCTGAGGTGGGTTGCGGCAACATCAGCTATACTTTTCAGGATGACCTTTTTACCACAAGTTATCCTTCCTGTTACCGCATTCTGAGAAAATGGACCGTAATTGACTGGTGTTTTTACGATCCCAATAATCCCGATATTGGCCGTTATACCTACACGCAAACGATAAAAGTAGAAGACAACGACGCCCCTGTAGTCAATTGCCCGGCCAACATAACAGTTGCGGTCAATGCGGGTTGCACCACCGCTGCGGTTACGATTCCTCCGGTAACAGGTTCCGATTGTACCGCCAACCTGCTCATCAGCAACGATTCGCCACACGCCAATTCCAGCGGTGCCAACGCCAGTGGCAATTATCCGCTGGGAACGACGGTAGTTAAATACAATGTTTCAGACCGCTGTGGCAATGTAACGACCTGTAGTGTCACCATTACCGTCAAAGACAATACACCACCAGCACCGGTTTGTATTGTAGGCTTGTCTGTAAACTTAGCCAATACAAACGGTCAGATTCAGGCTTCCATCAATGCAGCAGCCTTCAACGGCGGAACCAGCGACAACTGCACCAGCGCCAGCCAACTGTCTTATAAAATCAGACGAGTCGGGGATACAGCGCCGCCCGCAGCATCGCTTCACTTCACCTGCGATGACCTCGGAACCCAACCTGTTGAGTTTTGGGCAACAGACGAGCAGGGCAACAGCGCTTATTGCGTCACGTATTTGGCGGTTCAGGACAACAACGAAATCTGCCCCTTCAATACGCCAACCGCAATGATCGCAGGCAGCATTACAACGGAAGGCGGCGAAGAAGTAGAAGCAGTGGAAGTCGTCATGAGTGGTGGCAATTCGCAACAATCCATGACCGGCGGCGACGGGTTCTACCAGTTTAACGGCATTGCCGCAGGTCTGGATTACACGGTATTGCCCCAGCGCAACAACGACCCGCTGAATGGGGTTAGCACCATTGACCTGATCCTGATTTCAAAACACATTCTGGGCATTCAGAAACTGAATTCTCCGTACAAAATCATTGCCGCAGACGCCGACAGATCGGGCAGCATTTCTACCCTCGACATCATCATCCTGCGCCGGCTGATTTTGGGATTGATTGATCAATTCCCAGGAAACAGTACTTCCTGGCGCTTTGTGCGGGCCAATTTTACCTTCCCGAATCCACTGAACCCATTCGCCGGATTTTTTCCGGAGTTGTACAACCTGAACGACCTGAACAGCAACATGACCAATGCCGACTTTATTGCCATCAAAATTGGCGACGTAAATGCATCGGCCATTCCGAACAGCTTTATGGAACTGGATCAACGCGCCGATAACGGAGCGCTGACCATCAAAACACTGAATCTGCCCGTGGCAACAGGTGAAACCTTTACCGTGGAAATCTGGGCCGACGACATGAGCCGGATCACGGGGTACCAGTTTGGTCTGGCCTTTGATCCGGAAAAATTAGACTTTGTAAGCGCAACAACGGGTGATTTGCCCAACATGAGCGCAGACGGCAATTTTGGCAACGCACCAGGCGTGGTTACCACCTCCTGGAACGACAACACAGAAAATACCGCAACCGGCAGGCAGGTTTTGTTCCAGCTGAGTTTTGTTGCCAAAACAAGCGGTATGCTGAAAGACCTGCTGAAGATCAGTCCGGATCGCATCCGGGCAGAAAGCTACGCCACTGACGGCGCAACGATGAGTGTGGTGATGGACTTTGTAGAAAACCCCTCTGCCAATGAGACGGCGCAGGCCATCCCGGAGCTTTATCAAAACCGACCCAATCCTTTTGATCAGAGCACCACCATCGCCTTTTATCTGCCGCAAAGTGGAGAAGCACGGCTGGCCGTTTTTGATATGGCCGGCAAGGCTGTCTACGACCACACGGCTTTCTATGACAAGGGCTATCATGAAATACTGATTGATCGTACGGACTTGATAGCGAGCGGCGTGTACTACTATCAATTAGAAGTAGGCGGCTTGAAGACGACCAAAAAAATGGTTTTTGCAGAGCGGTAACCGCCCCCTTCACATAGAAATGTATTTTTGCACCCCGCGCCGTTTCCGGCGCGGGGTTTTTAATTACACCCCTGCAACGGCAAGTGAGCCGGTTGTTTGTCCTGCCGATGTTTTTTCACGAATTTGCTCCAGAGCCTGCCCGATGTCCCAGATGAGGTCGTCGGCATTTTCCACGCCAACGGAAAGCCGTACGAGGCTGCCGTTGATGCCCATTGCAGTTTTTTCTTCCTGTGGCACCCCTGCATGGGTCATCGTTGCCGGATGTTGCACCAATGACTCTGTGCTGCCCAAACTCACTGCGAGTTTGATGAGTTTCAGGCTGTTGAGAAACCGAAACGCTTCTGTTTCACCTCCTTGTACGTCAAAAGAAATCATTGCACCGGGGCCCACGCACTGCGTTTTGTAAATGAGGTACTGTTCGCCGTCGCTTTCTTCCAGCAAGCCGGGATAGCTCACCGCAGCCACCATCGGGTGTGTCGCCAGGTAACGTGCAATTTTTTGGGCATTGTCGGCCTGCAGTTCCATCCGGGGTTTCAGCGTCTCCAGACTGCGCATGAGCAGCCACCCCGTCCAGGGAGCAGCCATATTGCCAAGAAAAGTGCGCAGCGTTTTTACCCGGGCGATCAACTGGCGCGACCCCAGACAAGCACCTGCAATGACGTCACTGTGCCCTCCGATGTATTTCGTAGCAGAGTACAAAACCAGATCGGCTCCAAGGTGCAGCGGATGCTGAAACAGCGGGCCGAGATAGGTATTGTCTACGGCAACCAGTACCCGTTTTTCAGGCGTGGAAAGGCGGTCGGCAATGTTCCGCAGGCGTCTGAGGTCAATCAGTACATTGGTAGGGTTGGCCGGAGTTTCCACGTAAATCATGGCCACGCGGCCTCCGGTAGCAGCAATATCAGCCATGATGGCGGCTTCGTCTTCTCCGGCGTCGAAGGCCTGGACTTTGATTCCGAATTTGGTGAGGACTTCAGTGATGAAGTGGGCCGTTCCGCCATACAAAGGGTGACTGTAGAGCAGGGTATCGCCGGGCTCCAGGAATTCAAACAAGGCTGTAGAAATGGCCGACATGCCGCTTTCAAAAACGGCACAGTCTTCCGCTCCGTCCCACAAGGTGAGCCGGTTTTCGAGAATTTCCAGATCCGGGTTGTTCAATCGGCTGTATATCAGTCCAATTTCCTCTTTTTCGCCACGCTCGCGCAAGCCGTAAGCCAGTTCAAAAAAAGCTTTCCCTTCTTCTGCCGTTCGGAAAACAAAAGTTGATGTTTGAAAAATCGGACATTTCATGGCCCCTTCAGAAAGCTCCGGTTTGTAGCCATAAGACATCATCAAACTCTCCGGACGAAATGCTCTGGTATTCATACTTACATGGTTTTAACGTGAAGGAATGCTTCAAATTTCCATGTATTTAGAATAAAAATCTATTTCATTAACTTGATAAAGCAAATTAAACTTTTAATTTTGTTTTTCAAGGATATTTAAACCAAATCCATCCACTCTGGAGCACGATTGGAGAAAAATAATCCGGAACGACTCCCCGGGATGGGGCCTTTCATCGTAAATGTAAAGCCCCATCCAATACAGAGACAAATTATGCGACCATTAGACTCAACCGACCGCCGCATCCTGGACTTGCTCCAGTCTGATGCCCTGCTGACCAACAAAGAAGTTGCCGCGCAGCTCAACATGACCACAACCCCTGTTTTCGAGCGCATCAGGCGGATGGAGGAGGACGGCTACATCCGAAAATACGTTGCCTTAGCCGATAAAGATAAGTTGGGGCTATCCCTGCTGGCTTTTTGCAATGTATCGCTTAAGGAACACGCCCGCGATGCCCTCCTTAATTTTGAAGATCAGGTACGCTCTCTGCCGGAAGTCATCGAATGCTACCATATCGCCGGCTTGTTTGATTACCTGCTCAAAGTGGTGGTACCCGATATGGCTGCCTATCAGCATTTTATCGTCAATAAGCTTGCTGCTTTTGACAACATCGGCAACGTGCAAAGTATGTTTGTGATGACGGAAATTAAGTATTCTACGCGATTGCCTATTTCAATGATTAGCTATTGATGGGAGGAAAAAAATCCAAAATCCCTAATAAACCCGCACCACCCCATCCAAATCCTCCGCACCTCCAAAATTGTAAGCCGGCAGCCCATGTATCCGCAACTCCCCTGCCGGCACAGGCAACTGCGCGGGTGTGCCTTTCTGCAAACTCCCCAGCGCATCCACATTGTCAAACTCTTGCCGCGCGCCGATCCTACGTCGGTCGAACCACAAGCCCATTGGAGCTGTACTCAGCAACTCGATGGCGCGCTCGTATAAAATGGCACGCTCCACTGCTTCGAAGGTAGCAGAACCGCTCAGGGGCGGCAATTGGCCCCGGGTAACACGCGTGCCGGAATTGAGCAGGTTGATGGCTTCTGCTTTGCGGTTGAGGCGCAGCAGGGCCTCTGCCCGTAACAAAGCATTGTCGGCAGTTAAAAAAACGGGCATGGGGCCGGAAGTAGCCCCGTCGCCGGCAAAACCAGCATCGGTAATGTTCCGGTTGTGTTTGTAGTGCGAAAAATGCCATTCTCCGCGATCAACAGGAAAATTGTTGTTTGCAAAAAACAGGAAATCAGAGGCCAGTCGGGCATCTGTAGAGGTGGCCATCGGGTGCGACAGGGGGGCCTCACCAAGGGCAACCACTTCCGGATAACGAGTGGGTTGAGCAGGATCGAGTGCAGCGATCAGGCGCTGGTCAACTCTGGCCCAGAACGGCCCCTGCCCCGCTTCCGCAAAAACGTAGCGTTGGTAACTTGTCCAGAATTTACCATCGGCCAATGGCGCAAAATTTGTAACCAGCCCGGCTTCTGCATGGTCCAGCACGGCTGACCAGTTTACCATGCCATTTTCGGCAAGCGTACGGGGCCATTGCGCCAGCAGCCTGGCTGCGTAGGAATGACTCAGGCGCACAAAACCGGTCGCATCCAGGGTGAGGCCGTTGAAATAGCGATGCACAAAATTGTCGCCCAGCGCTTCGGCAATAGCAATGCCTGCTTCCAATTCGGCAACAGCCGCATCAATGGCTTCAGTATAAGAAGAAAAGGGGATTTCGGCTTCGATGTCGGTATTTTCATTAGCCAGCAACACCTGGTCAAAGATTAAGCCCAGATATCCCCAGCTGACGCCTCTCAAAAAGTGGGCCGCAGCTTTTACCGATTGGTCCTGCGGGCCTCCGTCGTCAACAGAAATGCCTTTGTTCATTGCAATCAGGACGTCGTTGGCACTCGATACCGCAGAGAGGCAATTTGACCAGGGTGTTTCCACAATCTGACGGTAATCAGGATCTTCTGTCGTACGGTTGTTGTAGGCTGCGCGTGGCTCCAGGCCCATGCGCTGTGCCCCGAAATTGCCCCACGACATCCCGTAGGCATCAGCAGCCACGGAAAGTCCGATAACCGGGTGTTCGCCATGTACGCCTTGCCACCAGGTCACGTAACCGCCGCCAAGTACAATTTCCAGGTCGGCACCGCTGGCCAGAACGGCATTGCGGTCGGGGTTGCTTTCGTTAGTCGTGTCCAGGCCTTTGCAGGCGGTGAAAAACAGCAGCAGGGACATAGTAACAATGCGAAAAAAATGGTGGTTCATATCTTGCTGATTAATAGCCATTCTGACGACAAATGTTGGATTTATTCCCACATATAGATTTTGCAAAAAAGTGCAAAAACAACAATTTCCCAAAAAGAAAATTCTGTAAAACCATTCAGTTAAATGCAAAAACATTGACCTTGCAGGTTAAGGTTGCCCCTTGCATTTTGCCTCTTTACTCCCTGCCGCCGGTACGCTAAAAAGTCAACTGCAACCCAAACGTCAGCGTACGCGCCAGCGGGTAATTGAACGCGTCTACAGCAAACAAATTCGGGTCGCCATTGGGCGTTTGGGGGTCACTGCCGGGTGCGTTTTGAAAGCGGTTCGTCAGCATGTTCTCATCGCGGGGGGCTGCGCTTACATCGGGGTGCAGGCCGCTGTAATCCGTCACCGTAAACAAGTTCCTGCCAATCAGGCTCAGGCGCATGCTTTTGATAAAATTGCCAAAAAGGCCCTGCCGGATGGTGAAAGAGATGGCTGCTTCGCGCAACATAAAAAAAGTGCCGTCTTCTACAAAATGGTTATTGGCAACCAATACGTTGTACAAACCTTCGCTACCGTAAAAACCTGCCGTTACGTCCGGATAACGGCTGACATCCGCGTGGCGTTCGTCGCGGTAGAGCCATTGTTTGCTCAGGTTGTAGACATCGCCGCCGCGTTTCCAGTCGAACAGCGCATACAATTGGAATCCTTTGTAGGCGAGCGTATGCGCAAATCCCATCCGAAAATCAGGGTTGATGTCGCCGATGGCCCGGACAATGGGATTGCCATTGGCATCCCGCAGTTTGTACGGTCGTTCGTCGGGGGTTCCCAACTGGTCTTTACGCACTACATAACCCACCGGATTAACGGTATAATCGTCAGGATTAAGGCCCTCCTGGTCAGCCAGTTCACTCAGATCCCGGGCGAATACTTCTCCAACCATTGTGCCGAAAGGCTGGCCTGCTTCGATCAGAAACAACCCAGACTGCTGGAGGCCCGGTCCGGTGACGTAGCCAGGAATGGCTAAACTGGAAATCGTTTGTTTCGTTCGGTCAAAGGTTGTCATGAGTTCCCATCGAAAATCCGGGATGGCAATGCGGAACAGCTTTTTAAAATCAATATTCAGTGCTGCTTCGTATACGGTGGCATCAATCGCACCGGCATTGCGCCACTGGCCGCGAAAACCTGCTGCTCCGCTGAGCGGCACGAGAATGATCTGGTCGTCGGTTTTAATTTGGGAATAATTCACTTCCAGGTCAAAAGCGCGAAGGAAGGTGATGTTGCCGCCAATTTCTATTTCCATAGAGCGCGCCGGACGTAAAAATTCATTGCCCAGGGTACTTTTGGTCAGCGTTCCATTGATCAGTTCAAAAGTCTCGAAACGTTGTCCAAAAGCAGGCCGGATACCGGATGTACCCGTAGAAGCACGCAGTTTCAGCTCCTGAATGCCTTTTATTTTAGCGGTTTCAGTTACCCGCCAGGCGGCACTCAGGCGGTGGTAATTGGCCCAGCGCGACTCCGGGCCGAACAGCGAGACGCCTTCACGCCGGATCAGGCCGCTGAAAATATAGGTCTTTTTGAAATCTACATCCCCAATGAGAAACCCGGTGTACCCCACCATTTCTTCTGCTTCGGAAGCAATGGCGATGTTGCTGCGTGCATTGTCAAGCGAACGGATGCCGCTTACAGCTAAGTTTTCGCCGATGGCTTCGTCATATTGCCGGGTCAGGTTTTCGTATAAAAAACTACCCCGAACTGCAGCATTCAGCCGGCCTCCCTGTTTTTGAAGGGTAATGTTGGTACGTGAGGTCAGGTAATTGCCTGCTTGTCTGCTTTTGTGGATTCCTCCGCCACTGCTGCCCTGCACCCCTGCTGTCACCATATTGCCGAAAAGGCCGGGAACATTGGAGCTCAGATAACCTTTCTCCACAAAATGTTTAAAGTCGTTCACTGAATGGTCAAGCGTGGCTGCGTAACTAAGGGTCAGCCATTCTTTGGCGTAATAACTGGCTCCCAGGCTCCCGGAAAGGCGCGAGCGGCGCACCGTTTGTCGCGAATTGGCGCGGTCGTACAGGGGATTGGTCACCCCAAGACCGGTGTTGTCAATGTCCCAGTCAAAAGCCGCCCCGTTTTCTTCATTGGCCACATCGAGGTTAAAAATGGGGGTCAGAAACAAGGCTGAGGCCAGATAGCTGCCAGGGCCGTTGGAAGCCGGTGCCAACAGGTCCTGTTTTGAGTGGGCATATAGGGAACTCACCTCCAATACTAACTTTTCGCTCATGCGGTGGTCCATATTGGCCCGAAAGGTGTGGCGCAGGTATCCGTCATTGTTTTGCAATATGCCTTCGTCTTTATAGCGCTGCACGGAAGTGTGAAAATTGGTCTGCGCCGTTTTGCCCTGCATTGCCAGATAATGGGTCCGGAAAGCACCACGACGGAACAATAAATCCTCCTGATAGTCCTGCAAATTTGGCAATGGCGTATCGTGAATACCTGAGGAAGAAGGATTTCCAAGGATGGGTTGAGGACCTTCAGGGGCTAAAATTTCCCGGTTGGTCATTGTATTCAGGTCATACCGGCCTACGGATTCGGCATATCCGGTTTCTCCGCGGTAAATGATGCGGGTATTGCCGGTTTCGAGATTTTTTCCTCGTTTGGTAAACACCTGCACGACCCCGTTGGCTGCCTGGGAGCCATAAAGTGAGGTCCCGGCCGAGCCTTTCAAAATTTCGATCCGCTCGATGTCTTCTGCATTAAAATCAGCCAAGGTAGCCCCGTTCAGAAAAATACCATCAACGACCAAAAGTGGTTGCTGGCCATTGGCAATCACATCCGCGGAACGAACCTGAAAATAGGCCCCCTGGCCGGGCTGCCCGCTCACGGGATTGACCCGAAGACCGGCTACTTTGCCCTGCAGGCCGGCCCCTGCATTGGCGGCCGGAACAACATTCAAAGCTGCTTCATCAAGGAACCCTACCGAATAACTCATCAGTTTGGGCGAACGGCCTACCGCAGAACCCGTTACGACCACCTCTTCCAACTGGGCAACCACTGGTTCCATAGCCAGGTTGATCCGGGTGCGTCCCCGCAATTCCACTTCCTGAACTTTGTAGCCGATGCAATAAAAGATCAGCGTACCGCTTTCCAGTGCATTCCCGTAAACATTCTGATTGACCGTAATTTTGTAAGCGCCGGCCACATCCGTTGCTGCGCCGACCTCGGTATCTTTCAAAACGACGTTCACGCCAATCAGCGGCTCATTGGAGTCAGAAGCCACAACAACGCCTTTGACATCAACGAGTTGCGAAAAAACAGCATTCGCAAAAAAGAAAAAAAATGGAAGCACACACACAGACTTCCAGATTACCGGCCTGAGATTGTTTTGGCAAACGTTTACTAAACTTTGAAAGTTTAGTAAACGTGGAGGTAAACGTAGTATTAATCCGGTACCGATCCGGATTCCGGTCTCAGAGCCAGGCCTGGGTTGATTTTTTTTCACCTTCATAAATGAACGTCCATTATTGTCGTGTTACTGCATGGTTGACTGCACTTTGGGCGACTGCAAGGGTAGCCTTACGATTTTTCCACCTTGATTCTCAATGCTTCCGGCAACGGCGTGGACAAACACCCCCAGCGGTTCCGGAAACTATACGCCAGTACAACATACTTACCGGAATGGTACTGGGTCATTTCCAGATAAAACTCGGGCTTGTCCTGAAGTTCCTTTGTACCGGGGGCAATGAACCACTCTTCTTCTCCTTCAGGCTGGAAATAAAGGGTGTATTTATACCCTGGTTCAGAGAAATTGTATTTGATGGCCAGCCAGTCACCTTTGCTGATGGGCATGTCGCCCACCACTGATATTTCGCGCTGGTATTTGCAGTTACTGAAGGTGCTGATGGGCAGTTGTGGCTGTTCAAAAATGACAGAAGTACCACCTGGCAAAGGGCGCGCTGTTTTCCGGGTGCTTTGCTCGTCTGCAACCAATGGTTCGCTGTTTTGAATTTTCCCTTTCGCAACCAATTGCTCAACCGGTGTTGGCGCGGGCTGCTCTACCAGCATGTTTTGAGGGGCTGTTTCGGGTTTTCCGGCAGGAGGAGTAATGCGTTCGCGATGGACAAAATTTTCTCCAAAATTGTAGTTTGGCCCCTGTCCGATAATGTAGGCGGCAATGCTGCTGCCTGTTTTGGTTTCTACTTCTACTTCGAGGTAGCGCTCTTCAATGGTTAGCCCCTCCAGGGATTCTTTTACTAAAGAGCCGCCTTGTTTTCCTTTTGCCAACAGGCGAACCGGCCCGTTCGATTTACCGGCCCAAACCGTGTAGTTACAGCCGCCATTGATGCATTCGGAGGGGTTCGTCCACGCAATAAAGGCAGGAATATCCGATTGTACCGACAAATAAACCGGGCGCAAATCAGGAAGCCGGCTGTAATTTCTGACATCGCCACCTTTTGCATTTTGACCGGGCTCCTCCATCCCTTTAGCCTGTATTTTTTCCTTTTCTGCACCAAATGCTCCGGAATCCTGATCCGCTCTGATCCAAAACGTACTGAGGGGCATCGGGCTCATGCCTGTACCCGGATTGATAAAAATTACGACCTGGAGCGTATGGATACTGCGGTTGAGGTCAATTTCATCCAAATCAAACCGGAATGGAATTTCTTTGCCTGAAGTCAACGGCAAATTTTCCAAATCCTGGTCGCGGTGACCGGGATGAACGTAACGGATTTGAGCATAGGGTTGATTGGCACCACAGGGCGAATTGGCCGCCAGGGTAACCACACCCTGAATCTCTTTTCCAACCAAACCGGCACGTGCAAATGCCGAGCAGGTATCCGGTAAAGGCGTTGCTTTTTTGACCGGCGGTGCCATTGGGGTCTCTGTTGCCAGTTTAGGTGCGCCGATGCGTATGGGTACTCCAAGGTAATGATAAACCGGAGTGGTACAATGCTCCCCCATTGCGGAAACGCGTATGTTGTATTCGCCATCGGGCAAAATACACAATGGTTCCGTCCGGATTGAATTCCCGGTGGCTACCTGGCTTTCCCCATCGCTGCGCAAGGGTTTCCAGCCTGCTCCATGGCTGCTGTAATCTACCTTAAACGACCAGGTACTGCCTTTTTTGCAATTGACGCATTCGATGACGATTGCCGGTCGGTTATCAGCACCGCAGTAACCTTCAGCTTCCGACCGAACCATAAGATCAGGCGTTTCGCACGGCCGGGGGGTGTTTCCAGCTGGCGCAGATTTGCTGTTGGCTACTGCTTTTTTCCCGGCATATTCGTAGCGGTAGCTGTCCCGCAGTACTTTTGTGGCAAACCGGGAAGAAAGTGTTTTTGGCGTCCGGTAGTCGATCCCGATGGTGTAAAAATGCAAATTGGCCAATCCTTCAACATAGATCGTATCCTGTTTGCGATTGCTCATTTCCCAGAGGTCTTTCACCATGCGGTTGCTGCCGATCGGAGACAAGTTCGTGCCCAGGTCTTTAATCCACAGGGATGCTTCAATGGAAGTTGCTTTACTGTGGGTAAAATGTAGCGTCACCATAGCCACACCGCTATCTGGCGTTGCTGAAAGTGTGATAAAAAAAGCAGGTTCTTCTTTATCAAAAAGTCCTTTAAGGTTTTGTGCAGCAAGTTGCAAGGTCAAAACACAGCAAAGTGTGGCAGCAATGAGGCAGCGGAAGCTTTTTTTCATTTCATGTCAGATTTTAATCAAATCAGGAACAGGCCCCCAAAGGTTCGAATGCACCTGGGAATCCATAAAATATATCGTCTTGAGATAAGTTGATTTGTCGTAGCAGACTTGTGCTTTAGCAGCAGCAGGGCAATGCCTTCCGGCAACACCGGCAAAAGTAAAACAAATCTGAGAAAAACGTTTCCACATTTTTTTCTTATTCAAAAAACCCAAATTTGAACCGATGCGGACTAAGCAAAAATTGTTACTTTTGCTTCGCCTAATACGTCATAATCTCCATATTGCCCGCCCTCGAAATCGTTGGCATCATTCAGACGACATCTTTGGACTTTGGTTACAACAGCAGGTGTTGACCTTGTTGAAATCCTTGAATTGGCCATTTCAACAAACAAGCCATCCGGGTCTGTCAGAAGTTTCTCAACGACCTTGCTGAAAACACCAGCTTTAGATTTAAGCGAAACCCATTTCAATCATCAGCATTTTGAGACCGTTACTTTGCTTATTATTTTTGGCAACCTGGTTTTTCATTCATGCGCAACCTGCCATTGAGCTGGCGGATTGCGGGGTTTCTTATATTGACCCGCAGGATGTGAACGACGGCATGTTTCCGCAACAGGATACCCTGCGTTACCGCGAATATTTTTCGGAAAACAACCAACTCCGGAATTTTTTTGTAGACATCAACGCTTTTGGCGGTTCGCAAACCGACCGGACTTCAGTTTATGCCATCCTCCCGGACAGTAGCCTCAAATTAATGGGAAGCCTTGCTTTCGGCGCTTGCGCAACTTGTGTGAACGGTTTTGCTTTTTTGCACGAAAACCAGTTGCTGGCCGAAAACGTCACAACTCAGGCGGAAATGAACATGTGGCTGCAATCGCTCAACCAACCTGTTTTTGGGTTGCCCGGCAACCTGCAAACACTGGCCGGTGTAGGGCGAATTAGCGGCAAGCTGCCGTTTTGTGCCATCGGCTGGGTCGTAGAATACAGCGTTTACAGCAATCCCAACACTTCTTCTACCGAATTTTCCACGCATATCCATTGCCCACAGGCTGTTACCGCCTGCCCCATCGAAAAAAGCCTCGAAGTGGATTGTCAGCAAGACAGCATCTTTCTGCAGGCCATTCTGCCTCAAGGCTGCTTCGACGGTCAGGCCACTGTACGCTGGTCGAACAGCAACGGGTGGGTCAGCAATGCAGCTACAGCAGCCCTGCCATTAAATGGGAATCTCGGCATGTATTACCTCACCGTTGAGGACGATTGCTGCTCCGTTGTTGATTCTTTACCGGCGGCCAATCCGCCATTTGCGCAAGCGCCGGCAGATGTTGTCCGTTGCAGCGGTGAAAACCTGAGTCTGGCCGGCACCGGTGGTTCCGGGCATTTCTGGACTTTTGAAAACGGCGTGGTTTTCAACGATTCCATCCTCGTAATTTCCAACCTCACAGCGGGCGATTCGGGTTTTTATGTCCTCCATGCCTTCAATGAAACCGGCTGTGAAGACACGGATAGCTTACTGGTTACGGTCAATATTCCGCCGGATCCGGAAATCCCTATCCCGGCACCTTGTCTTGGCGACACCTTGTTTTTGCAGATCACCAACGCTGAAGTTTTTGCACAATTGTCCTGGTTTGACCCGCAGGGCAATCTTTTAAATCCCCCTGTAGTTGCTGATTTCCAATTGGACGACACTGGTGAATACACCCTTCGGGCAACAGATCCTAATGGTTGTGAAATCAGCAAACCGGTTCTGGTTTCGGGCCATGAGCCACCCAATCTGAGTTTTGAAATAGAGGAAAGCTGTGACAGCGTTCGGGTTTACGGCATCCCGGCTGATTACCAATACGTTTGGAGTACCGGTGCTATTGGCCCGGTTTTTTCCACAGCAGAAGGCAATTTGTACAGCGTCACGGTGACCGACGCAGCAGGGTGTGCAGTTGTGCGACAGGTGGAAACACCGCAACCCGATGGCCCCGATGTCTCGGTATCCGTTTCCAACCCCTTTTGTCCCGGCGATTTTGGTACAGTAGAAATGATCCCGGCCGACGAAGACCGTCCGATGATTTTTTCATCCGATGGTGGCGAAACGTACCAGCTTTCGCCTTTGTTTGAAAAACTGGCTCCCGGAGACTACACCTTTGCCGTACAGGATATTCTGGGCTGTATTCAGACTTTTCCGGTTTCGGTAGAAACCCCGGACACGATGGGCGTGGAACTCAACCTGGAACGCCTGGTCGTACGTCCGAATGCACCGATCTCCCTGACTGCAGCAACCATCGGCAACATACAGGTCTGGCAATGGCTGCCGGAAGAGATTGACACTGGCGGGCCGGTAACTGAGTTTTTGGCCCAGGGAAGCCTGGACGTTCGCATTGTGGTGCAGGACGACCGGGGTTGCAAAGCTTCTGACGGGTTCCGGCTGGAAGTTGTCCTTGGAGACATTTACGCCCCCTCCGCTTTTTCCCCAAACGGCGACGGCATCAACGACCGCTTCACCTTGTACAGCGACAATGGTTCCGGAGAAATCATTGAGTCTTTGCTCCTGTTCAACCGCTGGGGAGCTTTGGTTTTTGAAGCAAAAGAAATGCCCCTGAATGTAGAAGCTTTGGGGTGGAATGGCCTGGTTGGCGGCAAAATGGAAAAACAGGAAGTGTTTACTTATTGGGCAGTCATTCGCTTTGGCAATGGCGTACGGAGAGCGTTGAAAGGAGATGTAGTTTTGATGAGATGATCACAACCGGAACCCAAAACAGAGTTCCGGTGCGCTTTATAAGATACAAAAATGAAAAAAATAGCATTCCTTATTTTGATTGGTTTTTGGGCAAAAAACACGGCCGCTCAACGAAGATTGGAAGTTGGCATGGAGGCGACAGTGGGTCGTGCACATACTACGTTTAAAGGCGATTTGGCCACCATGGTGGGTTTTGAAACGCTGGAGATCACCCGCGCTGATGTGGATACGGCTTTTGCCCGGTTCGATCTGGAAGCCCCCCGCTGGTTGAAGGACTTGTTTCCAGGCATCAGCATAGAAGTCGATCAGGAAGTGATGAAAAAACTCTCCCGTCCCATTCACTCCGTGCGTTTTTTCGCCCGTTACGACTGGCTGGGTGCCAGCATTTGCATTGCAGATCCGCGGCTGGCCGAGCAACCCGAATCAAAAAAAACAAGTAACCAATTAAAATCTCTGCGTCTCTCTTTATCGGGCGATGCAGATGCGCTCGCGGCTCATTTGGCGGAGATGGCCTTAGCCGATGAAACGCGGACAAAATCCTTTTTTGCAAAGCGCTATGATCTGGAAGCTTATGTAGATGTCAAACGGCTTTTTTTGCGGGACCAGGTACTGGCAGAGTGGGGCGACAAAGGCAACAATACCATTGATGCTGAAGTATTGACGGGGTTTCGGTTCAGCGCCGACCCCTCTCCTGTGGTGGATTTGGGCAGCATTTTGTTTGTCCGCGAAAAAATTGACGAACTAATGGAAGGCGGGTTGCTGAATCCCGTAGAAAATACGACCGATCGCATCGCTGATGGCATACAGGAAGTGGTTTTTGGAAAATTTCGCGATCCGCGCGTGGTACCTTCCCTGGGCTGGTTTTTGCGGGGTACGGTTCCGGTTACTTTTGGCAATAAATTTTCGGTCGTGGCCGGGGGCGAAGTCAGCATACACGAACACACCTCAATCAAAGGGACTAAGCCGATGTTTTCGGTTTATGGTTTTGCGGGAGTGAGGTGGGGCATCTGGTGAGTGTTTTGTTCGTTGGCCTCGGGTTGGGAGTTCGGTTTCCAAAAACAACGAACAACGAACAACAAACAACGAACAACAAACAACGGTCAACAAACAACGGTCAACAAACAACGGTCAACGAACAACGCCCAACGAACAACAAACAACTGAAATCAACCAGCAATCCCTTATTTTTAAACATATTAATAAAGCGTATTATGAACAGGACAATTCTACTCGTTATTGCTGCACTGGGTTTGCTTCCTGCAATTTCTAACGCGCAACAAGCCCAGCAATACGGCAGCCGCCGTTACTTGCTTAACCTGAATGATTCCCAACTTGATATAGGCTTACAGACAGCAACCATTTTTGCCTTAGACGACCGCGCCAGCCTTTCTTCTAATCCGCATTTTCAGGCGATGTGGAACCTGGTAAAGCTGGGCGCAACGCTGGAAACACTCCTGCGCGGCGCCAATGAGCCTTTGAACGATATTGATCTGGGTCAGGAGTTTGGCCGCAACGGCTACAACAAAACGGTCATCATGTTTTTTGTCCGATATGGTTTCGGTGAGTCTTCTGATCTGAAAATCCAGCGGCATTTTCTGGAATTCGGGGTTAGTCCGGGTTATTTCCGGGAAGGCAAAAAAGGGATGAACCTGCATTTGGACTACCAGATGAACTTAGCCAAGACGGACTATGGCGCAGGTGGACAAAGTATTGGCCGCGCTTTTGATTATGAAATTTTTGCAGGTGTCAGGGTAGGATTTGATGGGAGTTTTGCGCGTTCAGAGAGCGAATCGGGGTTCTT
>JABWAJ010000467.1 GCA_013361075.1 Saprospiraceae bacterium
AAAATTTTGGCAGCAGCAGGGGAGGGGTGGCCCGTTGCATAGCTTTCACCGGACGCAGCAGCAGGTTCGGCGCTTTTTGCCACAGCGGGCTCAGGGGCAGGCGATGGAGCTGCTGTTTTTGGAGCTGCCGTTTCTTTTGCAGCAGCCGTATCTATTTTTGCGACAAGCATGCCAATTTGGAGGTCAGCACCTTCAGCAGCCACGCGGATCAACGTGCCGGCAGCTTCCGCCGGAAATTCCAGCGTTGCTTTATCCGATTCGAATTCACAGATGGGGTCGTCCAGATTGACGTAAGCGCCATCAGCAACCAACCATTTGGAAAGGGTGACTTCCGTAACAGATTCCCCGATTACAGGGACTTTCATTTCAATAATAGCCATATCAGTATTGACAATAGGTGGATTTCAGAGAAAGAATTTAAATCAGGGCAAAGTTAGGGCGAAAGTATTAAAGATACATGAGCTGTGAGAACAATTAATCGACGGGGAGGTTGTTGGGGGGGGGGGCGTTGTTCGTTGAGCGTTGTTCGTTGTTCGTTGTTCGTTGAGCGTTGTTCGTTGGTCGTTGGTCGTTGTTCGTTGTTCGTTGAGCGTTGTTCGTTGAGCGTTGTTCGTTGAGCGGAGTCGAAACCAACAACCAACAACCTACAACGAACAACCTACAATCACCCCCGGTAGACAAACTTGACCAACACCGCTGGCGCTGTATCCTTCCCTTCACTGCTCAGGTAGAGGTCGCCGTTTTTATCAAAGCACATGCCTTCGGGCTGTTGCAGCAGGGCTTTGTCTAATTTAGCAATGTGCAACAGGGTGCCCTGGGCATCTAAGACCAAAAGCAAGCGGCCCCCTGAAGAACAAAGGTAGATATGGCCCGTGATCGGATGAACGGCAATAGAGGAAGGTGCAAGCTGGAAAGCTTCTTTTTTTTCTTTGGAAAAGTATTCCGCGATTTTAGTGGTTGCGGGGTCATTGGCTGCGGCTTGCAGCCAGGCTTGTACATCGGATTGGCGGATGCGAAAAACCGGTGTTTCCGACAAGGTTTTTGAGTCCGGATAAAAAGCGTACACAGCCCGTTCAAAAATGTCGGAAACTTCTGTGCCGGCAGGAGCTTTGCAGGCAAGGAGCAACCGTTTATGCAGGGCGTCGTAGGCAAGACCTTCCACATCTGCAGTGGTATTGTTCAGTAAGGTATTGAACTTCTCTACGGCCTGGGTGCTTTCCCCGATGTTCCGGATTTGATAAATGGTGCCGGATGCTTTCACAACATAAACGGCTTCCGGTGTGGTTTCAATCCCTTCGTAATCGCCTTCTTTCCAGAATTCCGAATTCCGGGACACCGAACCGGTTTGTTTGTTAATCCAGTAAACAATACCCGTTTCATCCTGCACTGCCAGCAAAAAGTTGCCATCCCCGGAAAGGCTGAGCCCGGAAATTTCCAGTAATTCAGCAGGCAACGGCCAGGTGGCTGTTGGATGACTGAGGTCAAAAGGAAGTTGAAAGTCCATCCATTGGAGAGATATCTGCCCTTGTTTCGTGGTATCTTGCGCAACATTGGCTTTACAACCAACAGAAAGCAACAGAATACAAAGTCCGGATAAAATATTTGAAAACATATGAAACCTTTTAATCATTGTCCCGTAAGACTTTCTACCAAAGCGACGAACACTTGATGAACTAGCCTAAACACAATGGCGCAAACCCGCCCGGCGCCGCTTTAAGTATGCACACTGATAACAACGTAAGCAGCAAGCATTTTCGTGCCTTGGTAAGTCAATGCACTTCATGTGGTGTTGATTCAGCTCACCATGAATAGTTTGCTGTACCAAACGACCCATTTGGAGTGCCTTTTCTTGTTTTTTGAAACTTTTTTTAAATGCTTCCGTATAGACTGGTTGAAGGGAGCATCTGATTTAAGAATTACAATCTTATCCTTCTTTTTTTGAAAAAACAAGAAGGATAGGCCGCGAAGAGTCAGGTATATTAAAAAAATAAAAATGAGATGAAAAATATTTTGCTTTCTTGCAATAGCTAAGTATTTTTATCCGCATCTCCCGACTACTCAATGAGAACAAATGGTGTTTTATGTTACAAACGCCATAAGTAAACACATGAACAGGCTTTAACAACAGCCTTGGTATTGCAAATTTGCAATGACCGATAATGTGATTAATGCACTTCAAAGACGGCGCTAATAACAAATCTTCCGCTGCGCAAAATATTTTTTCTGCGTAGCACGCCGGTTTTCGGTTCCCCCCTTTTTGGTTGAATGGTATTCAACAAGTGGGCCTATTGCCCTCAATGGGAATCATAATATTAATTTATTTCACATTTATAAACTTTATTTCGAATGAAAGTACTTAACTCTGGTAAAGCTCTGGTGTTGGCTACATTGGCCGTTTTTTCGCTGAACTTTGCGTACGCGCAACCAGCTAACGACGGATGTGCCGGTGCCATAGCGATCGCCTGCGGTCAGACACTGACCGGCAGCAACGCTACCGCAACGAACGATGCAGTACCTGCCTGCGGACTTTCCGCTCCCCGCAAAGGCGTATGGTACACGATTACAGGAACAGGAGGACAGATTACCCTGTCGACTTGCAGCTCGACGACCAATTTTGACACACAGATTGCAGTTTACACTGGCGCTTGTACAGCACTGACCTGCGTAGTAGCGAACGACAACGATGCCGCTTGCAGCAACTTCTTCAACCGTTTGTCTACGGTGAGCTTCCCTTCTACTTTCGGTACGGTTTACCGCATCATGGTATCGGGTAAAGTTGGCTCTGCCGGCACGTTTACGCTGGCTGCTACCTGCGCGGTAGTTGCTCCGGCTAACGATGCGTGTACGGGAGCTGTAGCAGTAGCTTGTGGTTCTTCTACAACCGGTTCTACCGCTGGCGCTACGATTGACGCGGTAGGTACCTGCACAACGACGTTGAATACTGCCGGTGGCGTATGGTACAGCGTTGTGGGCAATGGCGCCTCCATCACGGTTTCTACTTGCAACCCGGGCACGGATTACGACACCAAACTGGGTGTATTCAGCGGTACTTGCGGCGCTTTGGTCTGCGTAGGCGGCAATGATGATACCACGGCTCCTGAGTGCGTGTTGCCATCAAATGGTTTTAACCGCAGGTCGAGAGTGACGTTCAATTCTGTCAGCGGCACAACTTACTACATTCTGGTAACAGGTTTCAGCACGAATGTGGGTAACTTCCAACTGACAGTAACTTGCGGCACGCCTCCTCCTCCTCCGACAAGCTTCAACGAATGTGCAGGCGCGATCACGCTGACTCCGGGTGCAACATGCGTACCCACAGCAGGAACAACCGTTGGCGCTACCCAGTCTATTGCTCCGGCAACCTGCTCTGGCTTTACGTCCAACTCTGCTTTGGATGTTTGGTACAAGTTCACAGCTACACAAGCCAACCACGTGGTTATTGTGAATGGCGGAACAACATTTGATGCTGTTGTACAAGCACTTTCAGGCGCTTGCAATGGTACGAGTATTGGTTGTGTTGATGGTCAAATCCTCTCCGGTGCGCCAGAAGTATTGAGCCTGACCGGCCTGACCGCTGGCCAGACCTACCTGATTCGCATCTACGGATGGTTTGGTTCTACCGGCGCGTTCACCGTTTGCGTAACGAACGGCGCAACCAGCCTTGTAGATGGCACAGCAGGTACGCTTGTTGACTACCAGCAGACTCCTGAAACGCTTCAGGTTGGCGATATCTACCCGAACCCGGCTCAATATGGCCAGGCATTCATGAAGATCGCTACTCCGGAAGAAACGATGGCGACGATCCAGCTGTTCGACCAGGCTGGCCGTGTTGTCCGCAACATCGAAACTGAACTGTACTCAGGTGTGAATGAAATCGAACTGAATGTAAACAACCTCGCAAAAGGTACTTACTTCGCTGCAATCCGCGTGAACAACGAAGTATTCCGCAAGAAACTGATCGTGATGCAATAAGCATCAGACGGTTGACGATACTGTAAATCAGAACTGAACAAATGCGGGGCGATGCCGGAAGGTGTCGCCCCGTTTCGTTATGGATGCTTGATCATGCACACGCTCCGAAAAACCTGGAACAATAAGGCATTGACCATACCACTGGACATTTTTGTCAATATGACATGAGTCATCCCGAATTTTTTCAAATCGGGATCTAGGCTTAGAAGGGTTCAGTTGTCTGTAGATCAATACATTAAAAAGGAAAAACAACATCATGGTGGTCGCATAAGCGGCGGTGATCCTTCGACAAGCTCAGTAACCGTTTGACATCATGGTGGCCACATGCGACGAAAAATTGCATTTCGATTATTTCCTACAAACAGACAAATGACCTCTCTACCGGTGAGCATCGGCAGTGCATAAAAGCAGTGAATAAACTCGACACACCAAGTTCTGAAAACGAGCTTGTCAGCACTTCATTGGAAACTGCAATCTTGTCGTATGGAGTCGCCATACAGCGCCCCGAAAGGCGGATCGGCCCGCTTCGGGTTGGGTTGCGGGTGAGGCGCCTATTTTTGCCTTTTAGGTACCTTTGAGCCGGTTAAACAATGAACATCAGCCAGATACACTTGTGCTTTTGACGTGAAAACCAGGCAAAAATCAGCGGCGGGCCGAGGAGCCAACCTGAAGCCAGGATAAAGATCAAATCGTCAGTTTTTCTGGCATTCAAGCCTGAAAACCAGGGCGCATTATGGCGACAAGCCTTTTTGAG
>JABWAJ010000468.1 GCA_013361075.1 Saprospiraceae bacterium
TCGCATTGTTTTAATCTGTTGTATTGCCCTATTGAAAAAAGTTTGGAGTTTGGAAGCATAGCAACATGTTTCTGAAACCCTGTTTTCATTGCGTATGAAAACAGGTAGTTGTTGTTCCTGATGTTGTATTTCAGGGCAGCCTTTATGGTATTTGGGACATACTAATTTTTAATAAACATACTATGAGAAAAACGTTTTACACCATGCTGGCGGCATGCTTGCTGGCCTATGCCCCTGTGTGTGTGGGTCAGGTATTGGCAAAATGGCCTGCAGACCCCATCAGCATGAAAAATCCCACGAATGTAGCAGCGTCTATTGCTGCAAGCCCGCTCATCAGGGCCAATGGCATCAGCGCCATTAACTTTACCTCAGGAGGGGCTGCTGCCACAGGATGGCCAACTGCCCTTCGCAAAGAAAGTGTTGATTATTATGAGATTTGCCTGACGCCTGATGCGGGCACTACCCTAAGTATTACCGAACTGTTTTTTTCTGAGCGCCGCAGTGCAGATGGCATCCGCGCTTTTGAGGTCTACTGGTCAAATGACGGCTTTCTGACTGCAGCCCGGCTCGACTCGGTTCCTGTTCCCGACGACATCAATACCCGGAGTCACGGATTGAACGGCCTGAACCTTGATGCCTGTAACGGCAACCCCATTTGCCTCCGGTTTTATGGCTACAATGCTGAAAGTGAAACAGGTAGCTGGCAGTTAGCGGCCAACAGTCTCGAAATTCAGGGCAGCATTCTGAGTGCCTGTACCCCTCCTGACGCTTCCGGAGCAGTAAGTTTCAGTAATCTGACTGCCAACAGTTTTCAACTTAATTTCAGCGGAGGCAACGGCGACAGCCGGCTCGTAGCGGTGCGCGCCGGAGCACCGGTAAACAGTGCCCCCTGTAATGGCGAAACCTATTCCCCGAATTCGGTATTCGGGCAGGGCAGTTCGCTTCGCCACAACGCTTTTATTGTTTACGAAGGCACCGGCAATACCGTTACGGTAACCGGTTTGACGGATGGCCAAACTTATTACGTTGCTGTTTTTGAGCGCAACAGCGCCGGACTTTGCTACAAACAGTCGGCACCGGCAACCGGATTTCAGGCAACCTTGTGTCAGGCGCCTGCTATTGTGCGTCAACCGGTGGCTTCACCCGGAAACAGTGTGACGAACCTGATGTGGGACAGCCCGTTGTGCTACGATGAAGTGCTGGTGGTGGCTTCTGCACAGCCTATTGTACAAACACCATCCGGCAATGGCAGTACTTACCTGGCCAATGCCCAGTTTGGACTTGGGGCGGGCTTCGCTGCCAATGTATTTCCGGTATTCAAAGGCATTGGCAATAGTGTGGAGGTCAGTGGCCTGAACAACGGGACCAATTATTATTTTAAACTCTTCACGCGCAAAGGTTCCGGCTGGACAACGGGTACTACCCTGAATGCTGTGCCCCGCGAAGGCTGTACGGAATTGGGCGATAATGATGTCATTTTTATCAACGAAATTCACTACAACAACTCCGGGGAAGATCAGGACGAAGGAGTTGAATTGTTTGGCCCGGCGGGTACTTCTCTTGAGCCGTATGAATTGCATTTTTATCAGTTTTCTTCGCCCGGGAAATGCCTGTTTTACATGTCTTTTCCGATGTCCGGAGTCATTCCAAACCAGAGTAACGGATACGGGGCCGTCTGGTTTTCGGCACCCAATATGGTGGACAATGCCGGGGCCATTGCGCTGTACAACCGGGTCAGCCAGACAGTAGTACAGTTTTTCGGTTATCGCCAAACACTGGTAGCCCAGAATGGGGTTGCAGCGGGCATGACGGCGACCCAGCCGCTGGATGAATATGGCGGCAACCCCAGTGAGTTTGATACCTTTGGAGCCGGCACTTCCATGCAGGCTGTAGGGCAGGGGAATTGTCCGGCCGATTTTTTGTGGGAACCCCAACTGATCCAGTCACGCGGGCAGGTCAATGCGGCCCAAAGCCCACTGCCCATCGAATTGATTGATTTTACAGCTACGCTTATTGGCGACCGCGTATTGCTGAAATGGCGCACCGCTTCCGAACTGAACAACGATTACATGACCATTGAACGCTCGACGTCCCCCCAGTCGGGCCTTTCTTTTGTCGAAATTGGCCGGGTTGCCGGTGCCGGTACCTCGCAGGAGGTGCATGAATATTCACTTTGGGACGAACGCCCTGAGCCCGGATTGAATTATTACCGCTTGCGCCAGGTTGATTTTGACGGACGGGAAACCTTCTCTGACGTTGTGGTTATTCAAACCGGCAAAACTGATACCGGAGAATTACAGGCAGCCCCCAATCCTGCTTCCGGCCAGCTTTTTGTGCAATGGCCGGCGGCGAATTCGGAAGGAGCGATGCTGTACCTGCTGGATGCCAATGGCAGGCAGTTGCAAAACGCAACGATCCCTGTTGGGGCTACAGGAACCACACTGGTTGTCAGTGATCTGGTTCCGGGTGCTTATGTGTTGCGGCAGCAGGATGGCCGGGAGGTGCGGTACCGGAGATTTATAAAGCAGTAGTGATCGCCGGCTTCAGAGTGCAGACTTTGTTTCCGGACAATACATGGGGCCGGATCTTCAACACGAGCAGGGAAATTTCACCAGCTGCGTTCGAAAAACCAATTGAAGTATAGGTGAAGGAGAACCGGTGAGGGCGTCACTCGAATTGGCGTCCTCACGCCCCCTCTTACCGGATACTAATTGTGATTATTCTTCCAGCGACTTCAAATACAACGCCTCCACTTTTTTCCTCGCCCACGGTGTTTTGCGCAAAAACTTCAGACTGGATTGGATGCTGGGTTCGTTTTTAAAGCAATTGATGTCGATGTAATAGGCTAATCCTTCCCATCGGTAGACTTCCACCAAATGCTCCAGGATCATTTGCAGGGTCTTGCCATGCAGTGGATTGTTGGGTTGCTGTTCCATGATGTGGTAAAGTTAAAGGGGAGTGGGAAATAATCCCTAACTTCGCAAACATTCATTTTTCAGCAGTCTATATTTTTTTACTATGTCTTTTTCTGAACTTGGGTTATCGGCCCCTTTACTGGCAGCGGTGGCCAAAAATGAATACGCAGCGCCGTATCCCATTCAAATTGCGGCAATTCCTGCAATACTGGCAGGCAAAGACGTGCTGGGCATTGCTCAAACGGGCTCAGGCAAAACGGCAGGTTATGTTTTGCCGATTTTACAGCAATTTCAAAAAAAGAAAGTTGCCAAAAACCGGTTCATCAAAGCCCTGATCCTGGTACCAACCAGAGAGCTGGCGGTGCAGGTGGGTGCGGTTTTTGCCTCGTTTAGCCTGGATTTGCCACGACCTGTTAAAACGCTTGCCGTATTTGGCGGGGTATCTATCAATCCACAGATGATGCATTTGTATGGCGTTGAAATCCTTGTGGCTACCCCCGGACGCCTGCTTGATTTATTGGATAGCAAAGCGATGGACTTGTCGGAAGTAGATATCCTTGTGCTGGATGAAGCGGATAAAATGCTGAATCTCGGGTTTAGAGAAGAAATGAACCGCATCATCCGGCTGCTCCCCATAAAGCGCCAGAATCTGTTGTTTTCTGCCACACTTGGCAAAGACATTGATACGCTCACAGCAATCATTTTGCACGATCCTGTAAAAATCGAAATCGAGCCGGAAGTTGAAAACTTAGATTTGATTAAGTTGTCGGGCTATCGGGTAAGCGACGACCGGAAAGGGCCATTGTTGCGCTACCTGATCAAAGAAAGAAATCTGACACAGGTACTGGTGTTCACCTCTTCTATCCACAAGGCGGACAGTGTTGTGCACAAATTAAAAAATAATGGCATCAAGGCATTGGCCTTGCACAGCCAAAAAAGCCAGGGTGCCAGGA
This sequence comes from Saprospiraceae bacterium, assembly GCA_013361075.1. Taxonomy (GTDB): domain Bacteria; phylum Bacteroidota; class Bacteroidia; order Chitinophagales; family Saprospiraceae; genus JABWAJ01. Next base: position 3,869 of record JABWAJ010000468.1, read on the forward strand.
CCGAAGCGCTGCGGTATTTGAAATCGGGGGAAATCAATGTTCTGGTGGCGACCGATTTGGCTTCCCGCGGCCTCGATATTCCGTCGTTGCCCACTGTGATCAATTATGAATTGCCGCGCTCGCCAAAAGATTTCATCCACCGGATCGGCAGAACGGGGCGTGCCGGGGTTCCGGGAGAAGCGATTTCTTTCGTAAGTGCCGACGACGAACACCATTTCAGGGTGATTCAAAAGAAAACAGGGCGGTGGGTGGATATGATTGAATCGGAGGGGTTGAATTTGAAAGGGTATTAGGTTGTGTCTGCCTTTATAGCCCGATAGCTGCGTTATGCGAACATGAGTCATCCCGAATTTTTTCAAATCCGGATTTAAGCTTCAAAAAATTCAATCAATTGTAGATCAATGTATTCCAAAGAAACAGTAACATCATGGAGGTCGCACAGGCGACGGTTTGACATCATGGTGACCACGTGCGACCTCTCTACCAGCGAGCATAGGCAGTGCACAAAAGCAGTGAATAAACTCGGCACACCATGTTATGAAAATGAGTTTGTCAGCACTTCATTGGAAACTGCAACCTTGTGGCATGGAGTCGCCATACAGCGCCCCGAAAGGCGGATCGACCCGCTGTGGGTTGGGTTGCGGGAGAGGCGCCTATTTTTGCCTTTTAGGTACTTTTGAGCCGGTTAATAAAGGATCCGAAGCCAGGTGAAACAATGTTTTTAGCTTGAAAAAGAGGCAAAAATCAGCGGCGGGCCGAGGAGCCGACCTGAAGCCAGGAATAAAGATCAAACCGTCAATTTTCCTGACTTTCAAACCTGAAAACCAGGGCGCATTA
>JABWAJ010000469.1 GCA_013361075.1 Saprospiraceae bacterium
AGCTCAATCAACTCATCGCGTCGCGACATACCTGAACTTTAGTGAGTTTGTGGCTTTACGCAACTATGGCCACATCTATTTAACTGCTGAATAAATACGAAACATTTAGATTTAGAGAAAGGAAAGGGTTATGAGGAGATTATGTCCAAAGCTTTCGCCCAATTTACCCTTGAGGAAAAAGAACTTCATAGGGTTATCCGTGGCATCACCGTCCACGCAATGCGCCCGATTAATCAATCATTATCGGAGTGGTTGAAAACAGATACCTATTTCAAAGCGCAGCAACAAAGGGGGGGTGACTTTTATGAGTTGTCAAAGTTGCTGACGAGCTTGGATGTCCATCTGCTATTATGGCACGCCAAATACGAGGAGTGGATTCCCGATACTCCTGAACATGCCCTGGTCTATTTGGCCGATGAAAAAGGGCATGGGATTGGTTTTCCTTCTGGTTTGGATGAGGAAGTTGCCAGGATCATTGAAAAGGCAAGGTGGATTGATTTCTGGATATAAAATCAGTAGCAGCGTACAGGAAAGGAAGTTAAATATGCTATCTATGATGATACGGTCTCCCTATTTTTGGGGTATTGTTGCCCTGATCTGCATGTATTTATTGAGTTTGTTTAACACTCACTCCAAGGATCCATTTTATCTGGCGCGCGGTCATAATGGGCAGTCCAGCACATCCCTATCCCAGAATCTCATCTTCACGATACTAACCGTCTTCGCCTATGTTACTGTCGTTGCGGCGCGTTTTATTGATAGCCCACCCGGTGAGCCGTTGCCCGCCTTGCCGGCCGTTCCAATCAATCTATTAGTTTTAATGGGACTCTCGATTACCACCTCAACTACCAGTAAAGCTATCGCCATCACATCTCAAGCGGAAGGAAAAAGCTCGGCTGAGGATAAGAGCACACTACTCAAAGATCGAGACGATAAGTTCGATCTGACGAAAGCGCAAATGCTTATCTGGGCGCTGGTCGCAGTTGGAGTCTATCTGGTGGTGCTTTATAGTTTCATTTCGGCCAAGTGCTATTTGGGTGTCAACGTTCCCGATCTATGCCCCAAAGACGCCGCGCTGCCCGACATTGATGCAGCTTTTCTGGTACTGATGGGTGTGTCTCAGGGGACCTATGTGGCCGGTAAGTTGGTTAGCCGTACTACAGCCAAACCGCTCATTGAGCATATTCTGCCGGCTAAAGCCAAAGCAAAGGAACAGGTCAGCATTGAAGGTCACTTCTTTGGGGAAGGCAAAGATGGGAATAGCCTCATCCTTAAGAATGGGACTTCTGGCGCTGAGGACGGCATACCTATGGCCGATATTAAAGATTGGAAGGAAACCAAAATCTTGTTTGAGGTGCCGGATACACTTGCCTCGGGAAAATATATACTCAGCGTGAGAAGCGGCGGCCAAACCGGCGACGGTAAGGATTTTGAGGTTACTCAAGAAAATGCTAAATGAGAAAATCAAATTTAGTGGCTCTACACTAACATGATACCTCTTTGCCAGAGGGTGAAGACCAACTTGGCGAGTAATTTAGCCTAACAACTTTTTATAAACATAAAGGAGATTTAAGATGTCACTTTCAGAAGAACCCGTAAAAGCAACCGACATTATCGTTTTTGACGATAAAAGTGGCGCTTCGGTTATTCGTTACAATATCCCGCTGACCGGAACGCATACCGGCCAACGGGTAGTTCGTCTTGACTTGGGTTTAACAGCCTCCGATTTTAGCGGGCAGCAGCCCCAACCATCGCCCGCCATATTGGCACTTGAATGGCAAAAGTCGCCCAATTCAAATTTTTGGCGGAGGTTCCTTGCTACAGCAGTATCAAGCACACTCATCGGAAGTTCTTTATTGTCGAAAACCGACTTCAGGAGGTGGTAGGTCTCCTGTTCAGGCAATTCGATGTCTACGCCACTCGTAAGGGACAAAATGGCAGCTGATTTGTGGTCTGCTGCAATCTTGTGACGGTCACACAATTCCCGAATGGCATAATAGTCAGAGACAATACTGCCTTTGAAGCCCCATTCACCCCGCAGAATAGTTTGCAACAGCCATTTGTTGGCATGGCTGGGCACACCGTCTATCTCGTTGTAAGAAGGCATCACGCTGCGTACATTACCCTGCTGGACGCATTTTTTAAAAGGAGGTAAAAACATCTCCCGAACTACCCGTTCCGATATGGTCGCAGGTGCGATATTGTTTCCGCCTTCAGGCTGACCATGGCCGGTCATGTGTTTCAGCGTTGCGATAAGGTGTTCGCTGTCAATGGTTTTTCCTCTTCCCTGAAAGCCATAGACTGCGGCCAGGCCAATTTCACCGCATAGGTAGGGATCTTCACCGTAGGTTTCTTCGGTGCGCCCCCAACGCGGATCGCGCACAACATCTACTACAGGCGTGAGTGCCATGTGGGTGCCTCTTGACCTTGCTTCACGGGCGGTCATGGTGAAAAGTTCTTCAACCAGTTGCCGGTTCCAGCTACTGGCAAAGCCAATCGGTTGGGGGAAACTGGTGCCATCCTTTGCGGCGTGTCCGTGCAGACATTCTTCGTGAAAAAAAGCAGGGATGCCAAGTCTGGTTTTTCCTACCAGGAAACGCTGGATTTGATTGGTGAAGCGGGCATTTTGTTCGGCCGTCCTGCCAGTGTTGGAAGAGCGGTCAAAGCCTTCACTCGGCCGCCCGATTTGCCCAATACCGTGTTTGAGGTAAACAGCAGCACTGTCAGGTAACAAATCGCCGTTTTTATCAATGAATCTGGATTTTTTCTGCCAAATGCATTGTATTTGAGCCAACTTCTCCTCAAGCGTCATGCGCTTGAGCAAATCGTTTACTCTGGATTCGACGGGCTGGTTTTCGTCGCGGTAAAGCAGATAATTTTTAGGAGGACTGGTCCTGTATGCGGTGCAAAAAAGAATGCCTGAAATGGAAATAGACAATATCAGCAAGCGGTTAGCGCTTAGTTTCATATTTGAATCAATTTTGGTATTGTAATTGCTTCATAATTAGCGATATAACGCCAGTAAACATCAGGTTGCGGCAAAAAAAATTACACCTCAGGGCAATTGCATACCCTGAGCTTTGGCATTAATCGGCGATGTCGAACGATTTCCCTGCAAATGTTCAAGTCCTGAAATGGCCTTGATTTTTGTATTCAGTATAAAATGAGTTACTACTGAATGGCAGATAAATAAAATTTTGAAAAAGTGTATTTATTTAAAACAAAGGAAAGGAGATAACAGGCAACGACAAAAAAATGGAATACTGCATCTTTTCGCCTATGCGTGTAAAAAACTACGTCAACGGTACGTCAATGCCCTTAAGACTTCGAAATGATTCCCCTGAAATTGCTTTTGGGTTGTTTGCAAGGAAGAGGGGGCCAACAGGAGAATTACGAATTGGCTCTGAAATCGGAAGAAGCGGGAAGGAGCAGGTGATTGTTGTAGCTATAAGGTATCCAAAAAAAGCTGGAAGCTTTTTCCTTCTGCGATGTCTAATTTTTTCCGAAGCCTGAAGCGGCCGGTTTCAGTCCCCCGCATGGAAAGGTTCAACCGCTGGGCAATCTCTTTAGTGCTGAGTCCCATCTTGATGTAGGCACACATTTTCAACTCAGGTATGGTAAGCCCCGGATATAGTCCCTTTAGTTTTTGGAAAAAATCGTTGTGCAGCAAGTTGAAATGGTCTTCGAATGCTTCCCAATCATTTGTATTGTTCAGATGGGCATCAATTTTTCCGGACAATTTGCGAAGCCAGACTTTTAAAGCATCAGGATCATTGGATTTGGCCGCTGCCTGGAGCCCGTCCTGCACCTCAAGCAACAAATCGTTTTTGGTGACCATCTGGAGCGTAATGCTTGCAAGCTCTCTGTTTTTTAACTTTAAGTTTTGTTCCAATTCCAGGTTTTTCCTTTTTATCGATTCCGAATCTTTTCCGGAAGAAACCTGCTGGTTGAGCGATTTTTCGAGGCAGGCAAGCCAAAATGAATAAGCCTGGGCATATTGACTGAGTTGGTATTGGGGCTCGTGAACGATGGTGGGCTTGATGTTGGACAAAGCTTCTTTAAGAGAGTGATAGTCGCCTGTGGCCACCCCGGCTGCTTTTGCTGCGCCTACTGCACCAGTTGTTTCAACGACCTCAATCTGGCTTCCGAGCATAGTAGCCAAAATGGTCGAAAAGGTTTTAGACTGGAACATATTGTCGTTCCCAACCCGGATAACGTCCACGTTCAGGCCCATTTCTTTTAAAATATTGATTCCGTATACAAAAGAAAAAGCCACCCCTTCCAAAGCTGCTCTGTACAAATGCCCCCGGGTGTGCCTGTTGAATTGCAGGTTAATGATGTGGGCATTGGGATCCCGATTGTCCAACATCCGCTCTGCGCCATTGCCGAAAGGCAAAATACAGACACCCTCAGATCCAATGGGTACGGTGGATACCATTCTCTCCATATCAGAATAGCTGTGCGATCCACGTGCGACCTGATGCTTTATCCAACTGTATTGAATACCGGCTCCGTTGAGGCAAAGCAAGACCCCGATGCGGTTGAAAGATTGTTCGTAATTGACATGGGCAAAAGCGTTTACTCTTGATTTGGTATCAAATACCGGACGATCCACAATGCCGTAAACAACTCCGGACGTTCCACTGGTTGCAGCAACTTCTCCGGGATGCAATACATTCAG
>JABWAJ010000470.1 GCA_013361075.1 Saprospiraceae bacterium
CTTGTTTTTGCCAATGCAAGATGCCTTTGCTGTCATATAACTGCAACAACACCAGGTCTGATAATTGTGGCAACCGCAGTTGCAGAGTTGCCAGATCTGAAACCGGGTTTGGGAATATTTTTGCTGAGCCTTTAGGAAGAATTCGGTCTGCTGTTGTTGTCAAAGCCCCGATACTAAGCCGAACAACAGGCACCACGTCAAGCCCAAATCCCGTCCAGTCGAGTTGTCCGGTATTTCCCACATCAACAATACCGGCATATTGCGGACGCATCAAAGAATCGGAATATAAATAGGCAGCGTGGTAATCCAAGGCATTCGAAGCCAACACATTTAAAGGTACCTGGCCATTGGTTTCGTATTGGACTGCAGCAATGTAATAAGCGTCGCTTTCCAATGCAATGCCATTGCTTTCAAAATCAACGGGTACGGTAATCAGGTCGTTGCCTTCACTGCCGGTAAATGTGTAAGCGTTTGCCCCCACGGGACCGCCGCCGTATTCGTCCGGATTGGCCAGAAAGTCACCATTATCGTTTCCATACCAGCGATAAAGGTAGGTATTTACTGTTTTGCCGGAAAGCTGATGCGCATTGGCAATGCCAAAGCTGATGTAGCGCGCATAAAGGTTGCTTCCATTTGGCACATAAAACACATTCCCGAAAGTATAATCGAGGTCTTCAACCGCAGTTGAGGTCAGATCTGCCCCAAACTGCTTAGCAAACAAGGTATCTGATATTTCAAATTCAAAGGAACGGCTATTGTTTGCAGGCACTTCATCTTCTATTTCCGTACGGGCAAAATAAGTGGCTGTATAAACTTCCTCAACAGGAGGCGGCGTGTATTCAGATTGAAAAAAAATGTTTTGAACAACCGAATCAGGCGCGATAGGTCCAAAAACGAGGCTATCCTGATGGACGATCTCGCCACTGCTATTTTCAATTGTGATGCTCAGTGTGGTTGCAGGCTGAATTGTTTTTCCCGAATTCCGGATATCCGCCAAAAAACCTATGGGTTCTATTTGCGAGCGCGGTGTAATGGCATTGGGCGCTACAGCGAAAAAACTATTGATCCGGATATCGCTGCTGGGGCGAGGGTCAAAATCGGCAAGTTTTACATCGTCAATTTGCCAGTTATAAGCACACCCCGTCAAATCGGCACCATTATTTGTCGCGTTGGTGGAGAGAAATTGGAAGGCGAAGCGAATGTTGGGCTGGCCTGCTGCGTATTCGCTGATATTCAGGTAAACAAGCTGGGGATTAAGGCTCTGGTCGCCTTCAATAACACCACCAAACTGGTTGGCTACAATGCCGGGGAATACTTCTATCCCGGCCCAACTGTCTAAATTTGCCGTATTGTTTCCAAGCCGAACCATCGGACGATCATTGAAACTTTGGTAAAAGGTTTCAAAAACCAGCCATACGATTTCTTTATCAGAAGCATTAATCGGAGGTGAAATTAGCCAAACGTCCTGTCCGATTGGGTGATTGCAGTTCAGATCCGAATCAAATATCATCCATCCGCCGGATGCTGTAGTAGAATTCAGGGGGGCGGTTGCAAATTCCCCCTGAGGCCCAACCGTTGTGCGCCGCCAGTTGGAACTGGGAAGGTTGGTGCCGAGCCGTTGTACCGATGTCCAGCCCGATGGAAAGGACCCGCTAAAGCTTTCCGAAAAAAAAATATTCTGCGCAAAAACTGGTTGCATAAAAAGCAACAAGGACAAAGTGGGCAGGCAGTGCTTGATCATAGGCCAGAATTTTAGGAAATTTTCAGGGAAATATGAAAATAAAACGCCCAATTGCAATCCTACGCTGCCAGTTGTGCCATCAGGCATTTTTCATGAATGCATAAAAAGACTCAAACAACCTGCTTTTGTCAACAGGAACTACACCGGGGCGCTCGCACACCTGCCCGCCTGCCAGATTTGCAAGGGTGGCCATTGCTTCCATATCCATTCCGAGAGCAACCCCCAGCGCCGCCACGCTGATTACGGTATCGCCTGCACCGCTGACATCAGCAATATCCCGGGCTTCTGTGGGCAAAATGAACCGCCGGTTGTCGCCATCCAGAAACATGCCTTTTTCGGAAAGGGTAATCATGGTATATCGATTGCCAAGACGACGGCGAACCTCCTCTGCTGCCAATTGCAGAGAATCCAATTCCGGGCGGATGGCAATGGCTGCCTGAGCCCGCATTTCTTTCAAATTGGGTTTAAACAAAGTGACATGTTTGTAGGCCCAGAAATTGTGGTATTTCGGATCTACAACCGTTGGGATGTCCCGGCGCAATGCTTCCAGAATCACATCATTGATGATTTTGGGCGAAAGCACCCCTTTATTGTAATCCTGAAAAAGGATGACGTGTATGTCTTGGTTGTCAAGGATTTTCTTCACCTGGTCCAGGAGCATTTCCGCCTCTTTTTCTCCAATATCGCGGGTTTCTTCTTTATCTACCCGGAGCAATTGCTGGCCGGAAGCAATGATTCTCGTTTTTACGGTTGTGATTCTTTCGGCAGACAGTACAATTCCTTTCCCGGACAGTCCTGCAGGCGGCAACAAATTCATCAAATGTTCGCTGTCAGACCCTGCACCAATCACCGTACACAGCCAGGGAGTTGCACCCAGAGCTTTAACGTTGAGTGCCACATTTGCTGCTCCGCCCAAGCGATCTTCACTGTGTTGAAAATGGACCACTGGTACCGGAGCTTCAGGAGAAATACGGCTAACCTGGCCTATGAGGTAGCGATCGATCATGACATCTCCCAAAATCAGGACGTTCAGGCGTTCAAAAGCTGCAGCGATATTTTCAAAATTACTCATGTCGGCGTAATAAGCGCATGAAGAAACACTGGCTCAGGTGCCGTTTCTTCCTCAATTTAATGACAAAGAAAACGCCTTATCGGATAAGGCGCTTTCTTCGATTTTTCGTTAAACGACAATGTTGATCATTCTCCCCGGAATAACAATGATTTTCTTAATCTCTTGTCCGTCTGTCCATTTTTCAACTGCGGTTTTGGCTGCGGCTTCCAGCGAATCTTTAGGTGCATCAGCCGGGAGCGCAATCGTGACCCTTGTCTTGCCGTTAACGGCAATCGGGTAGTTGAATACGTCTTCCTGGAGATAAGACTCATCACAAACCGGATAACGGCCAGTTGAATGAATGCTGTTTTCATGGCCCAGTATATGCCAGATTTCCTCTGCAATGTGCGGTGCAAACGGAGCAAGGAGTACAACCAAAGGTTCCAATACTTCCCGCCTGGTACATTTCAGATCCCTAAGGTCATTTGTTGCCATCATAAAAGCGCTGACACACGTATTAAACGACAGGCGTTCAATGTCTTCAGTGACACGCTTGATGGTTCGGTGCAATACTTTAAGTTCATCCCGTGAAGGGGTACCTTCGGTCACCAGAAAACGGCCTTTATCATCGTAAAACAAAGACCAGAATTTGCGAAGGAAGCGGCTCACCCCGTCAATACCTTTAGTGTTCCAGGGTTTGGCTTGTTCGAGGGGCCCCAGAAACATCTCATACATCCGGAAGCAGTCGGCGCCATATTTATCCACCACATCGTCCGGATTGACCACATTAAACCAACGTTTTGACATTTTTTCAACCTCATAATTGCATTGGAATTTTCCTTCTGCATTGAGTTTGAAGTTGGCTTTTTCAAACTGGTTCAGCTTGTGCGCTTTTTCCAGATCCAGCACATCATCCTCAACTATGTTGACATCAACATGCAATTGGGTGAAGAACTCCGGGGCATATTTTTGGGTCAAATCATAAGACACAAACAAGTGTTCAAACGCTGGCTTTTCCTCCAGTAAGATAAATTGTTCCTTGCTTTCAATTGCGTTACGGATTTTTGCTGCAACTGCTTCAGGATTGTTGATGTCTGCGATCAATTCTTCATTGGTGAGCACCAGCAGGCGTTTTCCGTCAGATTTGGCAATGCCCTTTTTCAAAGCAATTTTGTCCATAATTTTGAAGGAGACGACTTCAATTGCCAGGTCATTCGTTTCAAAACTGAAATCGTAGGTAATGGCTTCCTGCAAGCTAGTGTTTGCCATGTGTACCGGCTTCAAATCGGCAAGCAATGGCTTTAAAACTTTAATCCACAAGTAGGCTTCGAAAAAGCCTTCCTTTGCCCGGAAAACAATACTGGAACGCCCCTGAATCATGCCCTGGTTTACCAGCTTCCGGGCGTACTCGCGCTCAGGCACCAAACCAAGGTCATGTAAAAAATGGTTCCAAAAACGACTATAAAGCAAGTGTCCTACTGCGTGTTCCGACCCACCGAGGTACAAATCCACCTGGCGCCAATAATTGGCAGCTTCGGGGCTGCAAAATTCCTGGTCGTTATGGGTATCCATATATCGGTAAAAATACCAGGAGGAACCCGCCCAGCCTGGCATAGTACTCAGTTCATAAGGATATTTTCCCTGATACAGCCACCCCTCTGCCCTGCCCAGAGGTGGTTCGCCGGTTTCTGTAGGCAGGTATTTATCTACCTGGGGCAATACCAAAGGCAATTCCGATTCTTCAATCAGGTAAGGCAGTCCGTTTTTCCAGTAGGCAGGTACGGGTTCGCCCCAATAGCGCTGGCGACTGAACACAGAATTGCGCAGGCGGTATTGAATTTTGCCCTTGCCGAGGCCGCGTTCTTCCAGCCATTGAATCAGTTTGGG
>JABWAJ010000018.1 GCA_013361075.1 Saprospiraceae bacterium
TTTATACTGCGTTGAATTTTTTCATCATAGCTGCCGGCTATGTCTGCAAAATTCGCCTTGTCTAAAACAAAATTTCCTCGACCTCGCTCAATCGCGAAAGCCCGAACAAGCTCTAAAAACCGCTGCCCAAAGAACACGGAGTATGGGCAGCGGTTTTAACGCAAATTATTTTACAGAACAATATCCACCACAATAATCCCTCCGGAATAATCTGCTTCACAAACAGCGACTACATGAATGTCATACGTACCAGAGCTTAGTCCGGAAAAAGTGTGGTACAAATTGGTCGTAATAACCGGCGGGCTGATAAAATTATCTTCACTCCGGTGGTACCACACCTTGTAACCAATATCAGGGGTCCCTGATTCGTCCCACTCGAAAGAAATGGTGCTGGAAGTTTGCCCTGTTACAGTAAGGTTGTATGGCTCCGGACAACCTGTAACTGTTTCTTTGTTTTGAGGCAAGGAATAGCTTTGCAGAATCTGGGCCAAAAGCGCCACAAACAGAACCGTCAAAAAAGCACTCCGTTTTTGGATTTTTTGTGCATTTTCCATAGTAAAAAAAATTGTGTGTGAGGTAAATGCAATGGAGGAAACTGGTAAGTAACTGGCAAACAAAGGCCCATCTCGCCCGAAGCATTCAATTGCTGCCGGCAAAGCCAAATGCTCTTATTTCCGGGGACGCGTAACCCGAAAGAGCGATATCGCCTTATTGTTTTAAATTACTTGTGAAGGAGTACCAATGAAGCATTTTTTGGCGCAGTCATGGTTTCCTTTGCTCCGAATCTTCCATCGTTTTGTCGAAACAAAGGTATAGGCCTGGCAGCCATAAATCAAACACAAATGACTGATTTATAATTATTTACAAATATTTACATGCAAATTTTCGTGAATTTCCGAAAATCTGAACAAGAGGAAAGTTGCATTAAACAGCGCTTTTTCAGGAATGGATCACAACCGCCCCACCAGTTCCAGCAACCCTGCAACAATCTGGCTTCGCTCTACATTCGCCTCGTCATTGCGGATGGTGCCAAGACGCACCTTCCGGCTCATATCTTTCCAACGGGATGAAATCTGGAGTACTTCTAGATGGGCTTCTTCGTCGCGCGATGCCGTATAGTCTATGACCGACTGGATAGCAGCCTCAGCTCTGCCTGAGGCAATCATGTGTTGCAGGCTTTGAATATAGTCTGATGCCACCGTTTGTTTAGCCGGAATTCCCATTCCTGGTGCTGGTGTGGCATCTTTGCCATAATAGTGGTTGATCTGTATGTGATCAGCCGATTGCACGTATTTATCTCCGCCAACTGCATCTGTACTTTTATGGTCCTGGCGGGTATTGTCGTCACCAATGCGGAGGTCGCCTCCCACAGTAATGTTGCTACCCTGAATGACATTTTTGCTGTTGCTGATCGATACCCCGCTGTCTCCGGATTTTTTAGCTTCGTGAAGCAGTGCCTCCAGGCCTGCCTGCAGGGTACTTTTTCCTTCCAGCGCAAGCTTGAGGGCCAACCGGGCTTCGGCTTTTGTATCTGCGTCATCCGGGGCGTTTTTCAGCGCTTCGTACTCGCTGGCCAGCAGTTCTTTTACTTTTTGCCACAGCACTACCAGAGGTTCCCCTGCTGAAGACTTGTAATCCTGCCCACTGGCTTCCATTTGTATGATTGGCAAAGTGGTTTCAACTAACTGTTTTGTCAATTCCTTCAATTCCATACCCAAAAATTTAAACTGAGTATCATCTATCTGATCAAGCAATTCAAAAATAAAAGCAGCCATATTGGCCGAAGCACGCTCCTGCGAACCTTCTGCATCGGATTTGGATTTGCCGCCCAGCAAATCAGAGACGCCCCGAATGTTAATGAACCGAATGCCCGGATGGTACTGCATGGCCTGTCCAAAACCGTTGGATTCCATTTCCAGTGCAGTGGTATCATTAAACGATTGCTTCAACAACCGGGCAATGGTGCCATCATTTGCAGCAACCACTTTATCCCCTGAAGCGATAGGCCCAAAAATAACTTTTGCTGCTGCTGCCGCCCCTGCTGGTACCCGGTTTTTCCATCGGTCGTTTCCTGCAACGGACTGGGCGATGGCCAGCAAATCTTTGCTGTAAGATCCTGCTTCCGGCCGGACAACAAAACCCGTTTCGGTTTCTTTTCCTGATTCGTAACCATAGAATTTTGTGCCTACAACCACGTCTCCGATAGCCACATCTTTTACCCCCCCTGCTATGCCTGCCAGGATGATAACCATTGGCTGGATGTTACGAATTGCTTTTTCTGTTGCCAAAGCAATGGTACTGTTGCCCGAACCAGTTTGTTGAGTGAAAACCTCTACTTTACCGTGCTTTCCCAAAAAATCACCGGATACATAGCGGCTTCCCTCAACAATCTTATCAACAGGTGAAGTCAAATTAGCCAGAATGGCCTTGTGCTCAACAGAAATAGGTGTAAGGATTAAAACTCTCATCGACTTAAAAATTATTCAAAGAATGAAGTCCCACTTTTCCCATCTCCCGGGCACAGGCTGGCTGGCCATGCTTCAATATATATAGAGGGGTTATCTGCAGCCTATTTCAGGTTTATTTCACTGATACAGATGCAGCTTGTATCACATAAAAAACAGGAAATCAATATAATCAATTTCCTGTTTAAAATTAATGTCTATTTTTTCTTCTTGGCTAACGGCTAATTTTCTGACGCTTTTAATGTTCACTACCCTAGTGTTTTCACCTACTTTGAAATTTTTCCTGTGCGCTTCTTTTCCTTGTCTCTGCGCGCGTTGTCATGGGGTTTATCCTTATCCGCTTTAAAATACTCCAAATCGTACGTTCGGAGATATTAAACCGATGAGCCAGAAGGCTCACAACCTCTGTTTTCTGAAAGGCTCTTTGAATATGTAAATTCTCAAATTCTTTGAGTACCGTGTACCGTTGCAAGTGCATACCGGAGATCAACTCCTGATCGATCAGGTAGGTAATCAAGGCATTTTCAGTTCTGTCAAAACCATGTCGCTTGCAATAAATATCAAAATCAATGTCTATATGTTCCTGAAACCGGTCTAATATGTGTTTGCGTATTTCTTGCATAAATAGTTGCTTAACAGTAAATAATTATAGTTCTATCTCTCTTGTCTATGATTCAAAGATAGGGTGAATTACCTGGTGGGCTTTTTTTGAAGGAAACTATAATTTTTCCCCGTTTCCCGACTTGTTTTTTACCTTTGTTTATGTAGTCAAGATTGCAGTAAAGCGTTTCAGTGTTCAAAAATTAAATAATATTAAATAAAAAAACACTTATTAAAAATTTGAAAGTCAAATACATAATCTAAAGTCTTTAAAATTCGATGTAAAACCTGACCCATCTGATCATTTTCACTAAAAAGTCAAATATTTCCCAACGAAACAGATTATGCGATGCAAAAAAGCAAGTTCATATCCGTCCTCAGGCAACTTCGGCATGAAGAAATGGCTGAATTTGCCAAGTTTCTGAAGCAGTACCACAAAAAAGACAAGACAGCTTTGCGCGTTTTTCAATACGTATACGCTCATTTCCCGGATTTCAACCACCCCAATCTCTCTTTAGAGCTTGCTTATCCGGAAATTTACAACACCCCGCTTCCGGAGTCTCCTTTGGAAACCAAGAACAGATTGGCGAAGAAATTGCTGAATAAACTTTCGGAGCTATCCCTTTGGCTGGAAGATTTTTTATGGCATCAAAAAATATCGAAACCCTCTGCTGAAAAGGATTTGATTTGGGCTACGATCCTGATAGAAAGGAATTTATATCCGGAATTGTCAAAGCACCGGCTTTCTCTGAAAAAAAACCTGACCCAAATCCTGCCGGAAGATATACCCGGCTATTTAAATCTGATGGTTGCCAGCTACCTCACCAATTATCATTCGGCTGAGTTGGCAAGGGATACAGATCCGAATATGTTTCCGGATTTCATTAAATCCCTGGACAGCTTTTATGCCGTTACAAGACTTAAACTGGCTTGCGAGATGGAAACCCGCAAGCGCGTAAAACCAGAGACAGTCACTAATGGGGAATCTCCATTTTCATGGAGCAACCTCATGGCGCTTTTGCCCCCGGATCAGGTTCAAAACCAGCCTCTGCTTGCCATTTATTCAGAATTATTTTTGTTGATCACCGAAAACAGCCACAGCAGTTACGAAAAGGTTGAAACGATCCTTAAAGAAAATCTTGACCGCATTGCTCAAAAAGAGCAATACGACATACTCGTGTTTCTTCAAAACTATACAGCAAGGCAGATCCGGCGTGGAAACAGAGCCTATCTGAAAATCGCCCACAATCTGAATGTTTTTGGAGTTGATCAGGGGTTCTTTACCAAAGATGGCACCATCTCCGCCAATCATTATACCAGTATTATTACAGCGGGTTGCAAAGCAAATGCGTTGGATTGGGTCAAAGACTTTGCTAAAGTCTATTCACTCAAGCTCGAGCCGAACATCCGTGAGGAAGCCACAAAACTGGGAGAAGCCACCATTCAATTTGGAATGGCAAACTACACCGAAGTGCTTTCTATCCTGCAAAATCATTATTTTTCCGACACCCATTGCGAAATTCGGTCAAGGTCTCTGATCATGATGAGCATTTGGGAATTAAAGGAAACGGCCAAATACATCCAGAAATATTCTCTGGCGTTTGAACAATATCTGATCAACCGCTACAAAAAGGATAAATCGTCAATCATCGTTGCCTCGCTTAATTTTGTTCGAATCTTTAAAAAGATAGCTTCGGGTTCGAAAGATAAACCGGAACTGATTACAGAAATCGAGAGCCTTGAGTTGTTGTTTTTTAGAGAATGGCTGCTTCAACAAGCCCGGCGGCTCCCGTAAAACTTGGGGTTGTGTAACAGGAGCAACCGTGAAGCTGCCGCTTGTCTTTTTACACAACCCCAGCGATACACCGCCTGTTTATTCCATAATTATATCAGAAGTAACGGCACATTCAGAGTACGTTTCTCCATGTATGGCCACGAAGAAAAAATCGTACGTCCCGGCAGTTAAGTCCGAAAAGGAAATGGCCTCCTCTTCCGTAAATGCAGGCTGACTGGTGAAATTGTTCTCACTGCGGTAATACCAGATTTTGAAGCCATCCGGGTTGTCTACGCCATCCCAGGTAAAAGAAACAGAACTTGAAGTTTGGCTTGCAATGCTGACATTCGCCGGAGCTGGCCCATCAAAAGTTGTGGTAAATGCACTTGAAACTGCCAATAAAAGAAAAGGAAGCAGGGAGGTAAAAGTGCCTTGCCATCCCCTCTTGTGTGTGTTTCCCATAGTTAATTGAATAATGCATGAAGGAAATGCGATGGCAGGTTGCAGCAAGTAACAGACAGACAATGGCAGGTCTCGCCCGAGGCAGTTCATGCTGCCGGCAAGCCAGAATTACCCTTGTTTTCAGGCTCGCGAAACCTGAAAATGGAGAGACCACCTTGTGTTTTTGAAACTACTCTTTGTCAGGAAAGTCGGCAATACATACCCGGTTGGCTGCCGGGATATTATCCTGCCGTGCCCTTTCTGCCATCCTGTTCGACGAAGGCAAAGGTAAAGGCAAGAGCAGCAAAATCAATTACAATCAATTGATTTACATTATTTTATGAATATTTATGTAAATTTACATCATCGTTATGCCTGTGTTAGAAAATCCCTTTGCGTGAAGCTCGTCAGAATTTGAGCAAACGGGCATTTTCAGCAAGCCGTTTCAGAGATTTCCAATACCGCTCATAAAGTATAGGATAGCTTGTTGGAGAAAGTTCAATGACCGGGCAATTCGCTCTCGATTCTCCGTAAATGTAATGAGATACCATGATCCGGCCATTTGGGCTGTCCCCGTCTACAGTCATAAAGTAATTGTTGGGAATGTTCTGGTAAGTATAAATTTCGAAGTTTCCCTGGTATCCTTTTTCCCGGAATTGCTGCTGCACTTTACCCAATTTTTCGATCGCTTCTCTGATCTTTCCAATACTTTTGTGCTCGTCAGGCAAGTGCTTCGCGCGGTCGCTGAAATACATTTTTGTTTCTTCACAATCGGGATCCAGCAGGTAACATTTGAAGGTGATGCCTTTTTTCAAAAGCGCTTCTACATGTTGCTTGAACTCTTTTTCATTCCGGGAGAAAAAGTAGCCTGCAAACGTGTTCAGCACGATGCCAAACTCGATGACTTCTTCCTGTGCATTGGAAAAAAATTCTACTTTCTGGCGAATAGATAACCGGCCATCTTCATGAAATACAAAACCGGGCTGGGAAGTTGAGAAGTTCTCCCGATCCGATATGTCTACAATCGCTTGCACCCATCCTTTATCGGGTATTGTTGTATATGCTGTGCCCTCCCACTTGAAGCCAATTTCCCGGCTTACCAGCGCCTTGATCCCGTCTGCGGCAATCTTTAGAATCTTAACCCCGCCTTCATTGTTGCGAACAATTTTGCTCAGGGCTGCTTCTGATACCGTAAACTTAAGCTTTTCCAATTTCTGAACTATTTGCAGTTGGGAATACCCCTGCTTTTCCTTCAGCAAGGCAACGCCCGCCTGAACGACAGCAATATTTTGCTTTTTAACCGGGCCTCCGGGAGTATCTGACATGGCTTTGGCTTTTGATTTCATGAAGAGGTTAAGGTACAAAAATTTCCAGAATGCTTTCAGACTTCCTTAGCAGCATCAAGGACCATCAGAACCCCCGCGTTGCCGCATTGGGGGTCATTCAGGTAGTTTTTCATGAGGCGTACCAGGGTAAATCCGATTTTTTGCTGTGGGGTAATGGTTGGATCTGTCTGTTCGCCGCTCAATACACGGGCACCGTATTCGTCTATGGTCAATTCATTCCGGTAAGGCAAGTATCCGTTCAGCATTCCAACAGTGAACTGGCCTTTTAAGCCCAGTTTCCGGCAAAGTTCCTGCCTGGCCCGGTATAAAGCCCGCGCAATGCCCTGACCACGATATTCAGGGTCAACGCCCATGTCCATTCCATAGAGCCATACACCCCGGGGATCATGCGTATTCAGCCAAAGATTATCCGATATTTCCAGAAAGGTATGGTCTTCATCAAGGGCATGGTTGGTGCGCATGGTGCTGGTCATGGCGATGAGCCGGTCACCGTCCATGACAACAAATTGTCCTTCCGGAAAAACCTCCAGGTGGTGTAAATAATGCTGTTCGGAAATCAATTCTTCCGCCGAAAGGGTAGGAAAGACTTTTCGCTGGAGGGCTTCTAAATTTTTGGCATCCTGTGGCCGGGTATTTAAAAGCAAATACTGGTTTGTTTTTTTATAATTGTAATTCATTGTAAAAAAGATTTTTAAATAAGAAAAAAGCCTCGTGTAAGCGTATTCCTGAAACCTTTGCTTACTCAGCCTTTGATTCTTTGATAAATTTTTCGACACAATTTAATGCGCTGTTGACATGATGTTGTTAAATTTGGGGGCAGGCAAAGGCAAGTCCTTTTAATTTTTCGCCAAACATTATACGGAATTGCCTGCGACAAACGTTAATACCCAAACCTTTACCTTACTTCCCTTTTGCTTCGACGCCTTGCCCGTCAGGGAGGTCGCATGATAAGCTTTCTCCAGTTAAGAAACCCAACGCGCTTCAAAGTTCCTGTTGAAACCAGCAGTATTTTTTATCCTGTATGAGCTAGTGCCCTGAAAAAATCTAAAACCATAATCCTATGAACTTGGATACTCCCAAGAGAGTCGAGCCACTCGACGTAGTCATCGCTTTGATTGTGTTTTTGACTTGTGTTTTCTTGTCCTGTGCTTTGCATACAGACAAGATGGTCGGGTTTGCGGCCGGCTGATTACCATTCAAAGCAAGCATGACGCATACTAATACCGGTGAGTGTTACTTGTTTTGCAATTATCGCTGTACCTTTCCTCTTTCGCTTTAACGCGTATGGAGCAAAACAGCAATCTGCAAAGGCAACAATACAACGCTGCATTCAGGCATGCACTGGATGGGCTAAACCCTTCGCAACGGGAGGCCGTAGAGCATATTGAAGGCCCGATGCTGGTCATCGCAGGCCCTGGTACCGGCAAAACGCATATCCTGGCAGCACGCATCGGCCGCATCCTCTCAGAAACCGATGCCCAGGCCAATAATATCCTCTGCCTTACCTTTACTGACGCGGGGGTGCACGCCATGCGCGAGCGTTTGCTGCAATGGATCGGCCCGGAAGGCCATCGGGTTCATATTTATACCTTCCACGCATTTTGCAACAGCATCATTCAGGACAACCTCGAATATTTTGGCCGCAGCGACATTGAACCACTCAGCGATCTGGAACGGGTAGAAATTGTGCGCCGGTTGCTGGATACGCTCGAACCGGGGCACCCACTCTATCGAAGCGCCGATGCTTACTTCTATGAATCCCACCTCCAGGATCTTTTTCAACGAATGAAATCGGAAAACTGGACGCCAACACTCCTGCAAGAAAAAATTGACGCTTATCTCGAAGAACTTCCCCAACGCCCGGAGTTCAGATACCAGGTCAACAGGGGCCATCTGCGCAAAGGCGATCCCAAAACCGCTCAAATAGAAGAGGCCCGCCAAAAGATGATTCGCCTCGGGGCGGCGGCGGCGCTGTATCCCCGCTATGAAACCGCTCTGCGGCAAATGCGCCGCTACGACTACGATGACATGATCCTTTGGGTGTTGCGGGCCTTTGCCGATAATGAAGTCTTACTTCGCAGCTACCAGGAACGTTATTTATACCTGCTGGTGGATGAATACCAGGACACGAACGGTGCTCAAAATGAAGTCATTCGCCGTTTGATTACTTATTGGGAATCTCCCAATGTGTTTATTGTTGGCGATGATGATCAGTCTATTTTCGAATTCCAGGGTGCCCGTTTGAAAAACCTGCTCGATTTTTATACCCAATATCAGGACCAGTTGAGGGTAGTGGTGCTCCGCGAAAATTATCGCTCGTCCCAACATATCCTGAATGCTTCCCATGGGCTGATCGGTGCCAACGAACGCCGAATTGTGAACAGCCTGGGCACTATGGAAATACAAAAAATCCTAACGGCACGCAGCGGCGACTTCGCCGAATCGGCATTCCTGCCCGAAGTATTCTGTTACCCCAACCGGGCACAGGAAGAAGCCGGAGTGGTTGCACAAATAGAAGCGCTCTGGCAGGCCGGATTTCCACTTCGGGAGGTTGCTATTATTTATGCCCGGCACAAACAGGTGCGCACCATTGCTACCCTGCTGGAAAAAAAAGGCATCCCTTATGCCATGCGGCGACGAGTTAATGTCCTTGATTTACCCCTTATCCGAAATCTGAGAACCCTGCTGGAATACTGTTATCTGGAATTTGCCCGGCCTTACAGCGGAGAGCACCTGCTTTTTCAAATTCTGCATTTCGATTTTGCCGGCATCCCCGCTGATGCCCTTGCACAGTTAAGCCGGGTTATTGCAGGAATGGATGCGACTGAGCGGCCTTACTGGCGGGAGGCTTTGCGCTCCCGTGAAGCCAACGCGCCCCGGCATCTGGCCACGTCCGGATTTTCTGAAGTGCTGGAAGACCTGATTGCTCAGGTAGCCAATCTAAGCCTGACTGCTTTTGTAGAGCGCCTCGTCAACCGTAGCGGCATTCTTGGCATGGTCATCCGGCACCCGGAAAAAGTATGGATGACCCAGGTACTGAAAACGTTTTTTGATTTTGTCCGGGAAGAAAGCGACCGCAATCCGCGCCTTAGCCTGCGCCGCCTGCTCGACATCCTGCGCAACATGGACGCCAATAACCTGGCACTGGAAATCAATAAATCTGTTGTCGCGGCCAACGGCGTCAACCTGCTGACAGCCCACAGCGCCAAAGGGCTGGAATTTCAGGTTGTTTTTATGATTGACTGCGTAAAAGATGGCTGGGAACCCCAGGCCAGGGGCAACAACGGGCGTTTTGCTTTACCGGATACGCTTACATTTTCAGGAGAGGAGGACGCCATGGAAGCACGCCGCCGCTTGTTCTACGTGGCAATGACCCGGGCAAAAGAACGTTTGTACCTGTCCTATAGCCTCCGGGATGCCAAAGGAAAGGACAGCCGTCCGGCAGTTTTCATTGACGAATTGGGGCTTGTGCCCTCGGAACGTACCCTTCCCAATGACGTACTGGCAGAAGCCGACCTGCTGCAAATGACGGAATTGGAACGCCCACAGATTCCTGCCGAACCGGTGGCCGAAATCAATACCCTGCTGGAAGGTTTTGTGGTCAGTATTTCTGCGCTGAACCGTTACCTGCGGTGCCCGCTGAGTTTTTATTACGAAAACGTACTGCGCGCACCTGCCCTGCAAAGCGAAGCGGCCAGCTATGGCCTTGCAGCACACAATGCCCTGCAACGACTATTTGAACGCATGCTGTCGTCAAAGGGACAACGATTCCCAGGATTGCGCGAATTTCTGTTGCTTTTTGAACGGGAAATGGAGAAAATGAGAGGCTATTTTTCTCCGAAAGACTACGAGCGCCGCCTCGAAACAGGCCGGGTTTATCTGAGTGCCTACTACCAGCAGCATGTGGATCACTGGCACAAAAAGGTGCGCCTCGAACTCCAGGTTCGCAACGCGGTAGTGGATGGCGTACCCATCACTGGCATCATT
This sequence comes from Saprospiraceae bacterium, assembly GCA_013361075.1. Lineage (GTDB taxonomy): Bacteria > Bacteroidota > Bacteroidia > Chitinophagales > Saprospiraceae > JABWAJ01. The sequence goes on from JABWAJ010000018.1 coordinate 10,614, forward strand.
GACAAGGTGGAATTGCACGACCATCAACGTGTGGTGCTGGTAGACTACAAAACCGGCAACCACCGCGAAACAAAGCTTCGCCCTCCGGGCGGTGCCCAACCCTACGGCGGCAGCTACTGGCGACAACTGGTGTTTTATAAACTTCTGTACGAAAACTACGACAACAGCGGGAAACGGGCAGATGCAGGGGTGATTTCTTATTTGGACCCGGATCAGACCGGCATGTTTCCACAGGTAACTTTACCCCTTAGTACCGAAGACACCGCTTTCCTGCGGAACCTTCTGCGCGAAACCTACGCCCGCATCCTGAACCATGAATTTTATGAAGGCTGTGGGGAGCCCACCTGTGCATGGTGCAATTTTGTGCGCCTGAAGGCCCCTGTAAATAGTTTTAGCGGAGAGGAACGGGAGGAGTTGGATGATTAGAATGGAAGAAAACTATTCAATCAAATGATATATCAGGACGTCGGTGTTTCATTCAGCATAGCCGTCTCTGCCTGGTTCACACTTACCCTGACTTCCCTGTTAATGTTATACATCAGCCATACACAAATCAGCATGGTGGATGCCACTACCCAGCCCAATGCCGGGTAATTTTCCAATTGCCCGCTGGCTGTTTGGTGAACGATCAGGCCGGCAATCGCAGAAGAAATCCCTCCGGAAATTTGCGATACAGAGGCATTAACCCCCATGAAAGCGCCCCGGTCTATCTGGGCTGGTACCGCAGTCAATAGCGCCGATGAGGAAATCATGCGCGCAGTGATACCCATGAAAAGAATGGCATTGAAGGCAATCAGCATCCACAAAGGTGTGACGCCAAGATTGGTATAGATCAGGACCAAAACGATGGATAAGGCCGAGCCCCCTGCAAAAACCCGCATGGGGCCAAAACGGTCGGTCAGTTTGCCGATCAAAGGGCCCATAATCATGGAGCAAATGCCGGTGACTAAATAAATTAACGGTAAATCATCTAAATGTATGCCCAGGTTGTTGACCGCAAAAGCGCTGCCAAACGGCATGAGCATAAAGCCGCCCGTGGCCAGCAGGGTAGTTGCAGCAAAAGCCCTCAGATGGCGCTGTTTGGTTACTGTTCCCAAAAGGTGCTGAAATGCACTATGGTCTTTCTGAATGGCCAGGTGAGCATCCACAGGTTGCATTTTCCACACAATGAGTCCCAAAAGCGGGAGGCACAAGCTGGCAATCATGAGAAAAGGGGCATGCCAATCCCATAAATTGGACACATACAGCCCTACGGGTAAACCGAGTACCTGGCTTACAGCAAAGGCCATTTGGACAAAGCCCATCACCCGGCCCCGGGTTTGCAAAGGAAAAAGATCGGTGATAATGGCGAAAGAAATCGAGCCGATTACCCCTCCGAAAATCCCGGTAACAATCCGGGCGGCCAGCAACAAAGGATAATTGGGCGCAAACCCACACAAAAACGTACCGGCAATAAATCCTGTAAAAAAGAACAGCAACAGTTTTTTCCGGTCAAACCGATCTGCAAACCCGGCAGCCAGTAACCCCGACGCCCCGGCACTCAGGGCATAAGCGGAAACAACCAATCCAAATTGGGAGGGATTGATCCCTAACTGGGGCATCATTTGTGCGCCAAGCGGCGACAAGACCATAAAATCAAGGATGATTGCAAATTGCAGAATGGCCAGTGTAGCGATGAGGAAGATTTGGTATGGGGTAAATAATTTTGCCTGAGTCATGTCCATTAATTGAGTTCTTCGATGTAGATGTTCATTTCCCTGGCCACTTTTTCAATTTCGGAAGCGACTGCCACGTGCGACTCTACCCGAAGCACCCGGTCGCAGTCTTCCAAATCAAGAGTAGCACGCGAAACGAGCCCCAAGCCCTGAAGTTGGTTGCACAAGTCCTCCGCCTGCCGAAGGGTATGCACATTAGTGCGGAAAACGAAAATGTGATCTGCAACAAACATCGGGAATGAGTAGTTTTGGTGTGTTAAAGATTTTCCAGGATTGTTATTTCATGGTTCATTTAGATTTTCCACAAAGAACACATAAAATATTGCAAATCAGTGAACCCTCTGTGAAAGCTTCAACAGTAATCTGTGTGCAAAAAAAATACTGTACAAAGATAGTTTTAATCCATTTTAATACAACTGAATTCGATATAAATTTTGTTTTTTTACATCGGATTTGATATATTTACAACATGAACAAAACCGTACAATTGGTAAATGAGTGGGCTTCTTTTGAAGAAACCCATCCAGAGGCAACTCTGGAGGAATTCTGCCGCTACTACCTGACTGCACAACGATCAAAACGCGAGGTAGGGCCCAATTTTGCAGGAGGCGGGGTTCCTGCGGCCCCAAAGTCACACCTGATGAAACTGCTGGCATTCCTGAGCCGTGCTGCACATACCTATTTTGAAAAAGCATTCGAGACAATCCCCGAGATCAAACAAAAGGAAGATTTTTTCTTTCTAAATATCATTGGCAATAAAGAAGCCTGTCGCAAAACGGATGTGATTAATGAACAGTTATTGGGCCTATCTACCGGAATTGATACATTGAACCGGTTGATTGCGCATGAATTGATTACCGAACGTGCCAACCCCGCTGACAAAAGAGCCAAATTACTAACGATTACGGATAAAGGCCGTGAAGTGCTGGACCGTGCTTATGGTGTGGCCCGAAAAGTCAATGAAATTCTGTTGCACGACATGACGGATGAGGATGCCAAACTTTGTATTCAGTTGTTAAGAGGCGCAGAAGCCCGGCAATCTGCCATCATTTTTGAGATGCGGGACATGCCGTTAGATGAAGTATATGACAGAGTGGTAGGGAAAAGCCAGGTTACCGAAAAAACTAAGCCATGACCAAAACCGTTCAAAACTGGGCTGGCAACGTCCGGTTCAAGCCACAAAAGTATATCCTGCCGGAACATCCGGAAGAGATTGCCAATTTGATCCTGCGCGCTGCAGAAGAAGGCAAAAAAATCCGGACAGTAGGAAGCGGACACAGCTTTTCTCCCCTTATCCAAACTCAGGATTGGCTATTATCGCTGGACCGAATGCAAGGGTTAGTTTCCGTGTCTGAAGCATCCGCGATGGCTACGGTCAAAGCAGGGACCAAACTTTATGCCTTGGGAGAGTTGTTGTTTCAGAAAGGTTTAGCCATGGAAAACCTTGGGGATATTGACCGGCAATCGCTGGCAGGTGCCTTGACAACCGGCACGCATGGTTCAGGAACCGGTTTTGGCATTTTAGCAACGCAGGTTGAAGAACTCACCTTAACAGACGGATGTGGAGAACGTCATGTTTGTTCCCGAACACAAGACCCTTTACTGTTCCGGGCTGCGTTGGTATCCATGGGGCTGTTAGGTATCATCACTGAACTGAAGCTACGACTCGAGCCAGCCTACCGCCTGCATTACATCCATCGGAAAGCTAACCTGGAACAAACGCTTGAAAATCTTGAGGACTATAAAAGCAATAACCGGAATTTTGAATTTTATTGGTTTCCCCACTCCAAAGCTGTGCAGCTAAAGTTGGTTAACCGAACAGAAGCTCCACCCCGCAACAACGGCGCAATGCGTTGGATCAATGACGTACTGGTAGAAAATGCTGCGTTTGGTGCACTGAGCCGATATGCACGGCTTTTTCCGGGCCAGGCCATGTCCGTAAGCCGGCTTTGCGGAAACCTCATTTCGAATGGCGAACGGGTAGATTGGAGCCATCGTATTTTTGCCACCGCGCGTCTGGTGCCCTTTGTAGAAATGGAGTACAATATCCCGGCGGAAGCTTTTATTGAAGCTTTGCGCGAAATGGAAGCAGCCATCCACAAACACAAGTTTGCCGTTCATTTCCCAGTTGAATGCCGTTGGGCCAAAGCCGACGATCTCCTGCTAAGCCCTGCCAATGGCCGCGACAGCGCCTACATCGCCGTCCACATGTATAAAGGCATGCCTTACAAAGCTTATTTTGAAACCCTGGAAGCCATTTTCAAAGCCCATGGCGGCAGGCCGCACTGGGGAAAAATGAATACCTGCACGGCGTCCGATTTCCAACGCATGTACCCGGATTGGAATCATTTTATGGCCATTCGGGAAAGAATGGATCCCCGGCGAATTTTTGTCAACCTGCCTTTTAACCAATGGCTTGACTAAGAGTTTGTTCAGGACTTCACAAAACGACCAACGACCAGCCCTGCACTTCCCTGTACCTGCACCTGATAATGCCCCGGAGGCAGGTGCGCTACATCCAGTTCTTCAGTAAATTGCCCCGCAGGAATCATTTTCCGGAGCAATACCTGCCCCTGCATGTTTAACAGCAGCATTGATTTTTCGTCATCGTCCGATGCAGGCAGAAACACGTTTAAGTGGTTGATGGCCGGCGAAGGGTAAACGATCAATTTTGAATCATCTCCCCTGAATATCAATGCGATAATTTTATGGTATTCCACCCGTCCGTCAAAATCTACCTGCCTCAGGCGGTAATAGTTCACGCCGGGCAACGGTTTTTCATCCAGCCATTCATAGTAATGGGAAACTTCAGAAGTACCCTGCCCCGGAATTCGGCCAATTTCCAGAAAATCTTTGCCATCCCGACTGCGTTCAACCGCCATGTAGTCGTTGTTGACCTCCGAAGCTGTTTGCCAGGATAAATGGATTTTTGTATCCACTATTTCTCCTGAAAAAGCAATGAGCTCAATCGGCAGCAATCCTGTTGAAGAAAACCCGCCCGAGGTATTTACATCAGAAAACGAAAAGTCAGCCAATCCGAACTGTCCGTTACAGGTTGCTACCTGCGTGCCTATCACAATTCTCTTCAGGGCCGAACAGGGAGAGTCTGTGCTTACTGAGCCCCCATTTACAAAAGTCAGCATGGTGTTGGCAGGAAGCCGCCATATCCGAACCCCCAATCCGGAAAAAGCAATGGTGCCTCCGTCAACAATAATTTGGGTAATTCCTGTCAAGCCGGAAATGTTGTAATTGGAAGTGTTAATCGTAAAAGTGCCGGTAATCGTAATGACTCCACTGGAACACCCCGGCAGGGTAAACGGATTGGATGAGGAATTCACATTGCCGGAAATGGTACAGTCAGCTTTTAGCATGGGCATGAAACCCACGAAAAGAATAGAGAAAAAAATGGCGCTGCGGAGTGCAGCCTTGTGTGTAGAAATTCTCATAGTACATTGGTTGTTAGTGGTATATCAATATTAACAATACAAGCTTAGGACATTGCCGATTACCGGGCCTCTTCCTGGCGGTAACAAGCATACAGAGTAGTCTCGCGCACAGGCGCAGACACAATAATTTGTGGATTAACTGAATAAAAGCACCCGGAATAAACAATTTTACGGGTAAAATGCTTTCTGAAATACAGTTTGCAAAAAGGAGAGTAAACAAATACCCCGCAAATATAATGCAAACAAAAGAAAAAGGAAAGGGGGATGAGGTAACTGTAGGTATCTTCGCCCGCAAATTTTAATGACAATGGAACCAAGGTTAAAAATAGCCATACAAAAATCAGGGCGCTTGCAGGAAGATTCCCTGCGACTGCTTCGTGAATGCGGCATCAAGGTAGACGATGGCAAAGACCAACTCCGTGCCCAGGCGCGCAACTTTCCTCTGGATTTACTCTATTTGCGCAACTCCGACATTCCGCAATACATAGAAGACGGGGTGGCACATGCCGGAATTTTAGGCGAAAACACGCACCTTGAAAAGCAAAAAGACATCCAGCCTGTTCTTTCTCTGGGGTTTGCAAAATGCAGGCTTTCAGTAGCGGTAGCCAAAACTACCGAATACTCCGGACTTCAATGGCTTCAGGGCAAACGCATCGCCACATCTTACCCCAATTCGCTTCAGGCCTTTTTGAAAAATCACGAGATCAAAGCTGAAATTCACGAAATTTCGGGTTCAGTAGAAATTGCTCCCAATATTGGCCTTGCCGATGCCATTTGCGACCTCGTCAGCTCCGGCAGTACACTTTTCCAGAACGGACTGGAAGAAAAGGAAGTGGTACTGCACTCGGAAGCCAACCTTTATGCCAACAAACAACTGGATCCGGAATTAACCAATATATTGAGAAAACTGATTTTCCGGATACAATCGGTACTCGAAGCACGTCAACACCGCTATTTGTTGATGAATGCACCCACCAATTGCGTGGAACGCATCACTCAAATTTTACCCGGCATGAAAAGTCCTACCATCATGCCCCTTGCTGTAGAGGGCTGGTGCTCGATTCACACGGTCATTCCGGAAGCACGCTTTTGGGACATCATTGATGAACTAAAGGCGAGCGGAGCTCAGGGTATTTTGATCACACCCATTGAAAAAATGATTTTATGAATTTGCACATTTTGCCCGAGAAAGCCGACTGGCCTGCTCTTATGCGCCGCCCTGCAATGGATACGGCTGCTATGGAGACCGTTGTAAGCAATATTCTTCAAGCAGTAAAAACAGATGGCGATGAGGCCTTGAAGCGCTATACCCAACAATTTGACCAGGCAGAAATAGCCATACTTGCTGTGAGCGACCAAGAATTTCTGGCTGCCGAAACCGAGTTGGATAAAGACCTGAAAGCTGCGATACAATTGGCAAAAACCAATATTGAGCGATTTCACCAACAACAAGCGGAAAGCGTTGTGGTGGTCGAAACCATGCCGGGTGTACGCTGCTGGCGAAAAAGTGTGCCCATCGAAAAAGTTGGATTGTATGTTCCGGGAGGCACAGCACCATTGTTTTCGACGGTTTTGATGCTGGGTATTCCGGCAACATTGGCCGGTTGCCATGAAATCGTTTTGTGTTCCCCTCCCCGTGCCGACGGCTCCATCCATCCTGCCATTCTGTACGCTGCAAATCTGGCTGGTATTCGCCGGGTATTCAAAACAGGTGGTGTTCAGGCCATTGGAGCCATGGCTTATGGCACAGAAAGTATTCCGGCAGTATATAAAATATTTGGGCCGGGCAATCAATATGTCACTTGCGCCAAGCAGTTGGTACAGCGCAGCGGTATCAGCATTGATCTACCTGCAGGGCCTTCGGAGGTGCTGGTTTGTGCCGACCACACAGCACAACCGGAATTTGTTGCCGCAGATCTGCTGTCGCAAGCCGAACATGGCGCTGACAGCCAGGTTGTTCTGGTCGCGTTCGAAGAGTCGACGGTAAAACAGATACTGGATGCTGTTGAGCGACAATTGGAAACCTTGCCACGCCGCGACATTGCACAGGCAGCTATGGCCAATAGTGTGGCAGTTGTTTTGCCAACCCGTTCGGATGCAACTGATTTTATCAATGCTTACGCACCGGAACATTTGATCTTGTCGGTGGAAGATGCCGCAGCCTTTTCGGCGGGGATTGTCAACTCAGGCTCGGTTTTCCTCGGGAATTACACCCCGGAATCGGCTGGCGACTACGCTTCAGGTACCAACCACACCCTTCCTACCAATGGTTTCGCACGTACCTACAGCGGTGTTTCGCTGGATTCTTTTGTAAAAAAGATCACTTTTCAGGAAATTTCCCGTGAAGGGCTGGAATTGCTTGGTCCTGCCGTCATGTCCATGGCTGAAGCAGAGGCCTTGACGGGACATAGCCGCGCTGTAGGGATTAGAATTGGCAAAACAACTTCATGACCTCGCTTTTAGAAGGCATCAAAATCGGGCTGATGCTCAGCATTCTTGCAGGCCCTCTGCTCTTCGCATTATTGCAGGCGGGCATTGAGCGGGGAGTACGCGGAGGCTTCAGTGTAGCATTCGGCATCTGGATCAGCGACTGGTTGTTTATTGTAGCGTTGCTCTGGGGGTTTTCATTTTTTAATGCCCTGAGCGTTCAGCCTGAATTTAGGTTCTGGATAACCCTGTTGGGTGCGTTTACGCTTGGAGGCAGCGGCGCAGGTATGTTGCTGTCTAAAGCAAATCCTGAGCAAAGCAACTTAATCATTTCCAGAAAAACCGACCTTCAATTGATCGTAAAAGGTTTCCTCATCAATACCATCAACCCTTTTACTGTCTTTTTCTGGATGGGCGCCATTGGGGCAATAGCCGTTCAAAAAAAATTTTCATACAGTGACCTGGGCATGCTTTGCCTGGGGATTATGCTCACCATTATGTCGACCGATACGGCTAAAGTTTTATTTGCCAAAGCGATCAGGCATTTTTTAAATCATAAACACATCGTTTGGCTCCGGCGCATATCCGGACTTGTATTACTGGGATTTGGTTTGTGGCTACTTGGGCAGGTTATTTTTTTTTAATGCAACAGCGTTGCATTAAAGCAGCGAAACGCATTTGTGATTCGTCTTTAAGGAATGTAACTTATATAAAAAACCAGTCATGCCGGAAAAACACTACTTACTTGCCCTTGTGTGCAGTTTGCTGCTTTTGGGTTGCGAAAATTTTGCTTTGACCGAGATTCCGGAACAGACGCAAGGGCTGGCTCCCGTTTATTTGCCGCCTGATTGGCAGGACGTAAAAACCGAACCGGAAAAACCCATTCTGTCGCCCATTCAGTTGATCCGCCGCGAAGGCTATCTGCTTGTGCTGGATGACCGCAAAGGCGTCCATCTTATTGACCATACCCAGGCCAGTGTCCTGAAAAAAACAGGCTTTTTAAAAGTGCCCGGATGTAAAAAAATGGCGGTTCACAACGCTTACCTGTATGTCAATAACTTTCAGGATTTGCTCATTTTTGAAATTGGCGCAGGAGCTGTAATTACCTTGAAAAAGCGGCTTGAAAATGCTTTTAATGTCGATCCTGAGATTCTGTTTCCCTCACACCACAATGGCTATTTTGAATGTGTTGATCCCAATCGCGGACAAGTGGTGGAATGGAAAGATACAATCCTGACAAATCCTCAATGCTGGCGATAAAACCGCTATTAACAACCAAAAACACCGCTCATGAAAAAGCTCGGTTTTTTACTCTTTGCTTATTTTCTGCTGGTTTTTTTCTCCTGCCCGGAAGATGATTTTTTGGATTCCGAGCTCATTGTAAGGCCTTCTTACGATTTTGATATCCACGCTGGCAAGCTTTATTTGGCCAATCCTTCCGAATTCCGTACGCTAAGTATGGACGACCCGCTGATGCCGACTGAAGTTGGCACAGTACCTTTAGAGAATACCATAGATGAGATTTTTGCAAGTTCCGGATTTGTCCTGATGAAAAGTGACTTCTCCAGCTTCGTGCTGCCCCTTGATCTTAACGGCATCCCAACAGGGATTGAACCAACCGCTTTTTTTCTTGGCTGTCAACCAACTGCGGCTAATGACTCCTTGTTTTTCGACATAGACAATAGCCTGATTGACTGCCTCAACCGAGGCACAGGTATAGAAAGCACCGTATTCGTGATTCCTAAGTCTAACCCACTTCCTCCTGAGAACAGGATTAGGAAAATACCGGTTGCTGATCCAAGAGATGTAGCAAACGAAGGAGATTTGCTTTTCGTGGCAGACGGGCTAAGCGGGCTGAAAGTATTTTCAATTGCAGACCTTGACGACATCCAACTCCTCTCGCACCTCAGCGATTTTGTAGCCACCCGGGTTCAGGTCAGTGAAAACCAACTTACGGTCATAAGCGAAAGCCGGCTTTTGGTTTATGACTATTCCAACCCTGCGGCGTTGCAGTTACTCGCTGAGATGTCGTTTTAACGCTCAGCTCCTGGTCGTGAAAATCTATACGATTTCAGCCCATTAAAATTTCCAAATCATGCGCCACCGCTACCTTTTTTTTGCCATAACCTGGTGCATTCCCCTGGTATCAGGTGCACAACGCAGCGATAGTCTGGTAACCGCTCCCCGGCTGATGTTAAAAGCTTCGATTGCTGAATTGGCCGGGGCACAGTATTCTAAAATACATTTTTCGGCTGCCTTGCGGTTGTCGCCCCGACAATACATAGAAATAGGCGGGGGAAAACTCATGCCTTTTGCTATAGCTGCTCAACGAGTTGGATGGAATAGTTTTTCAGGTTATACGGTTGAAGCCGGATACAAGCTATACAACAGCCCCCTGCCCCGTCCCGGTTTCAAACCCGTATGGTGGTGGTCTGGAGGAGTTGCTTATCAGGAGTTACAGGGGAATATCGACGGAGATTTCAGCCGCCAGGATCAGTCTTATACACAACGATTGAGTTATGGCCTTAAAGACCAACGCGTTGGAGGTAAATTAAGTGGCGGTATTTTATTTTTCGCGGGCAAGCATATAACGATAGATTGGGGGCTAGGCCTTTTTATTTTTGATCGGAAGTGGGCGTTCAGTGAATTGCCTCAAGACGTTCTGTTTCTCAAAAATGGTTCGCGGCATTGGCACTACAGTCCTCAACCAAACCATAAAACAGAAGCAAGGGTATCCATGATTCTAAAGCTTGGATGGGTATTTTATTAGCCAGTGTGCACAATTCTGCAAATCTGTTGGCCTTCCATTTCGTTTAAAAGCGCGATCATTGCACCAAAATTCTCATTAACATGCAAACGCCTGCATCAGCCATGAAAATCATCAGCTATAACGTCAACGGCATTCGATCTGCCCTTTCCAAAGGCTTCACCGACTGGGTGCGCGCCAACGACTTCGACATCATTTGCCTTCAGGAAACCAAAGCGCAGGCCGGGCAATTTGACCCTCGCGAATTTGAAGAATTGGGCTACCATCACTATTGGTTTGACGCAGAAAAAAAAGGATACAGTGGCGTTGCGGTCCTGACCCGCATAAAACCAGATCAGGTGATTAAAGGCTGTGGCATGGAGGCTTACGACCGGGAAGGCCGCATCATCCGGTTAGATTTTGGCGACTGGACCCTGCTCAACTGCTATTTTCCTTCCGGTTCAAGCGGAGAAGATCGCCAGGCGTTTAAAATGGTTTTCCTGGATGAATTCTACAATTGGGTAGAGCAGTTAAAAAAAGAACGCCCCAAACTGATCATTGTAGGCGATTACAACATCGCGCATACTGAAAAGGACATTCACGACCCGGTGGGCAATAAAAAATCTTCCGGCTTTTTACCGGAAGAACGAGCCTGGATGACCAAGTGGTTCAACAGCGGATTCACCGATGCTTTCCGATACCTCAATCCGGATAAAATAGAATACAGCTGGTGGAGTTTTCGTTTCAATGCCCGATCCAACAACAAAGGATGGAGAATTGATTACCAATCAGTTACAGACAATTTGCGCGACCGCCTTCGCGCTTCAGATCACAAAATGGACGTTGTTCATTCAGATCATTGCGCAGTATTTCTGGAATTGGCAGATTAAGTTAAGCTAATTCATGGCCATGTTGTCTATCAACCTCACCCCTTCCAGCCAGGCTGCAACGCACGCAAATACTTCTTTAGATTTAGTGATGGTACTTGCAGTTTGCAAGGTATCGGCATTGACAAGGTCAAAATATTCGGGGGTGAATCCGGCTTCAGCAAGAGCGATCATGGCCTCACGACTGATTTCGGCCGGCGAAACCCCTTTTGATGCCTTATTTTTGGCTGCAACCAGAGTTTTGTAAATCACCGGAGCCTGCCTGCGCGCTTCAGCAGAAAGACGCACATTGCGGGAACTCATTGCCAGACCGTCTTCTTCGCGCACGGTAGGCACAACAATCAATTGCACCGGAAACAGGATCGCCTTGATGAGGTGCCTCACGATAGCCACCTGCTGAAAGTCTTTTTGGCCCATATACAACTTATCAGGGCCTACAAGTTCAAGGAGCCGTTTCACAACCTGGGCCACCCCTTTGAAATGTCCGGGGCGAA
>JABWAJ010000471.1 GCA_013361075.1 Saprospiraceae bacterium
ATTCCTTGACATCAATCTTCGGGCAGTAAAACTATTCGCCGGAGCTGGCGCCATGTCGTTTGCAGCGCTGGTTTTTTGGAGTGGTACTTATGGTTTTCAGGTTCTTTTATGGGGGCGGAGGGTATTCCGCCGGCCGGGGGCTCCACAAATCGGTCAGCAAGGAAAAAAATGAAATAATTTTTTTATTGGGAGCCTCTTGAAAGGCCCGGAGCTAAATTCTGGAAAAACCATTTTTTTAGAATAAAAATAAAAATTTAACACTTTTTAAAGAATTTAAAAACTAAAAAACGCATTTTTAGAGCTTTTGAAAAAATAAAATTTGGCGATACCACTTGACAACTACCGTCTTTTGCCCTACCTTTGCATCGCAATCCGGCACCTGATAAGCCCATGCAAATCCTAAAACAAAAGACAAGACCATGTACAAAATCCTGCTCTCCATCGCAATTGTTGCCATTTCCCTGACCTCCGTTCAGGCTCAATATACCAAAATCAAAAAAGGCGATCTCGATATCGCAGCGGGCATTGGCCTCGTACCAACTTTTGCAGCCGATCGTGGCAATACCATCGTTCCTCCGGCAAGTGTTCGGTTGGATTACCGCGTTACCAAACAATTTACACTGGGAGCATACGCCGCTTTTTCTTCTACGGAAAGCAACATCATTACACAGCCAAACGGCTCTGTTGAGCGCTTTGAAACAGATTATACCATCGTTGGCATTCGTGCTGCCGCTCACGGCAATCCGCGCGACAACTGGGATGTATATGGCGGCTTTCTGATTGGCTACAACATGCCTTCCGTAAACCACATCATCATTACTCCGGCTACCGACATCAAAAACACAGAAGACCAACCTTCTTTTACACGCCCGGCAAAAAATCAGATGACGTATAGCGGCTTTGTTGGAGCTGCTTACTACGTCAAAAAGAACATCGGTGTTTTTGCGGAACTTGGCTACGGCATTTCCCTGCTCAATGCAGGCGTTCAGATAAAGTTGTAAACTCATCATCATTTTTTTTTCAACAGGCATCAATCTTGCTACAAGCGGTTGATGCCTGTTTTTATTTTTGCACCTTGTAATCTTCTTACCAAATACCAGGTGCAGGGGAAACTTCGCATGGTGGTAAAAAGTTACTTTGTACTTTTAACTGACCAATTCCAACTGCATCATGAAATTATCTCAAATTCCGAAGCTGAGTTTTGCCGATGGGGGCAACTTTTTCCTCATCGCCGGCCCCTGTGCCATTGAAGGAGAGTCTATGGCAATGGAAATTGCCGAAAAAGTGAGCGCCATTTGCACCAGACTCCAAATTCCGTATATTTTTAAAGGCTCCTACCGAAAAGCCAACCGTTCGCGGGGCGACTCGTTTACCGGCATTGGGGATGAGAAAGCGCTCGGGATCCTTCGTGCGGTTGGTGAGCGCTTCGGAGTGCCCGTTACAACCGACATCCATACTGAGCCAGAAGCAGCCCTGGCAGCGTTGTATACTGACGTGCTCCAGATTCCGGCCTTTTTGTGCCGCCAAACCAGCCTGCTGGTTGCTGCTGCTGAAACCGGTAAAGTGGTCAACATCAAAAAAGGCCAGTTTGTCAGCCCGGAAGCCATGCAATTTGCCTTGCAAAAAGTGGTGGATTGTGGCAATGACAAGGTTATCCTGACCGAACGGGGCACCACGTTTGGCTACCAGGATCTGGTGGTTGATTACCGAAGTATTCCTGTCATGCAATCTTTTGGCGGCACGGTAGTGCTGGACTGTACGCACTCGCTTCAGCAACCCAACCAGGCTTCGGGTGTCACAGGCGGACGCCCTGCACTCATTGAAACCATGGCCAAAGCGGGTATTGCTGCCGGGGTAGATGGTATTTTTATCGAAACCCATCCGCGGCCTTCAGAAGCAAAATCTGATGCGGCCAACATGCTGCCCCTGGATCGCCTGGAGGGAATTCTGGAAAAACTGGTAAGGATCAGGGAAGCGGTGAATCAATAAGCGGTCAGACAGCAAGGGGCATTTCGCAGGTTTGTTTTTTCGTACGGAAAACCTGGGAGTAAGTTATTCACGGCACGGTCCTATGGCCAACATCTCAAACCATGAAAGCGACTGCTAATTGCCAACTGAAAAACAGCCAATGTTACCTTAACATTTCCTTGAGTTACCAATTCCATCCATCCGCAGTCATAATGCAATAAAAAAAGGAATTTTGCTGAACCTTGTAACTGATATTGGCAATACCCGCGTAAAAGCAGGGCTTTTTCGGGAAGGCGAGCTTGTACAACAGTGGTTGTGGGGGCACGAAAAATTCTCTTTTGAACTTTTGAAGCAAACAGCAACCAACCATAACGCCCAAAACATCATCTTATCTACAGTACGCCAATTGCCGGAAGACGAAGCGTGGCAATCCATCAATGAAGATTGCTTCTGCCTGATGTTGTCCGAAACAACGCCCTTACCTTTTCAAAACCTGTATCGAACGCCGCAAACCCTCGGTAAAGACCGGCTGGCTGCAGTGGCGGGCGCACAGGCGCTTTTCCCAGGTCAAAACTGCTTAGTCGCTGATGCAGGCACGTGCATTACTTACGAAGTGCTGACGGCCAACGGCTCCTACCTGGGGGGCAATATTGCACCGGGATTGCGGATGCGTTTGCAGGCCATGCATGAATTTACGGCTAAGTTACCCCTTGTGGAACCCGGTGAAACGGAGAACCTATTCGGATATGACACGAAAAGTGCTATGCAAAACGGCGCTCAGGAAGGGATAGTTTTGGAATTGGAAGGGTACGCCAATCACTGCAGAGCCTTATTTGGACCTGTGCAAGTACTGTTAACAGGAGGTGATGCTGATTTTTTGTCAAAAAAATTGAAAAGCGAGATATTTGTGGATCAAAATCTGGTACTTCGCGGTCTGGATCAAATTTTAAGCTATAATGTTCATCTTTAGAAATAGTTCATTAATCATGGTGTTGCTGATGGTCGCGATCACATCGCAGGCTCAGACCAACGCCATTCAGCCGAAAAGCAACTCCCCCTATTCCCGTTTTGGATTGGGAGACCTTACCGACCAATACTTTGCGGCATCGGGGGGTATGGCAGGGCTTAGTGCTGCTTTTTACGACCCCTTTCACATCAACCTGCTCAATCCGGCATCGTTGGCTCAGTTGCAGGCCACTGCTTTCGAAGTTGGGATGTTTGCCAAATACTCCAAACTGAAAGAAGGCGAACAAAGTGATGATATCTGGAGTGGTAATCTGAATTACCTCGCCCTGGCTTTTCCGCTCAAAAACTCGATCAATGAAGCGCTCGACCGCAGCCGGTCGCCCTGGGGAGTAGGCATGGGGTTCGCCCTGTTGCCTTACAGCACAGTAGGGTATGACATTCAGAGCATTACCACTGACCCCGATTACGGCTCAACGACCAATACGCTCAAGGGCAGTGGCGGTACTTACCGGATTCAGTGGGGCACTGGTGTGCGGTACAAACAATTTTCAGTCGGGGTAAATGCCGGTTATCAGTTTGGAAAACTCATCAACAGCCGTCTGGTGACGTTTGACAGCCTCGACAACTCGTTCAGCACCGATTTTTTGGATGAGATCAGTTTGAGTGGCTTTGTTTTTAATATCGGGGCTCAGTATACCCACGAATTTAAAAAGGCCGGACCGAACGGAACCCGCGTCCCGAAAGGTGAGCGACTGATTTTTGGTGCTTATACCGGAAGTGGCGGCAACTTCAAAACGAATAGCAGTAAAATTTATCAGCGCGTCAACATTCTGGATTATAGTTTGTTGGATACTATTTTGCAGGAATCGAACCGCAGGCAGGCAGGAAACATGCCGTCTGAATTGAGTGTCGGCATCACTTACGAAAAAGTGAATAAACTGCGCCTTGGTGTTGAATACAGCGCAGCTGCCTGGAGTGGGTACAGCAATGAAGCCAAACCTGAAAGTCTGCTGGATACCTGGCGTGTTGCCGCAGGTTTTGAGTACATTCCCGATATTATCTCCTACAATAATTATTCCCGCAGGGTCCGTTACCGGGCGGGTGCTTTTTATAGCCTGGACCCCCGCAGCATAGGAGGAGAACAACTTACGCGCTATGGGGTCACGCTGGGATTCGGCTTGCCGATCATTTTGCCAAGACAGCAAACTTCCTTCGTCAACATCGCGATTGAAGCCGGGCAATTTGGGTTGGCTAATGATACCGGACTGCGGGAAACTTATGCAAAAGCAACGATTGGTTTTACCTTGAATGATAATACCTGGTTTTTCAAACGCAAATTCAATTGATCATGAAAATGGTTCGCAGTTTTTTCGCAGCAGCCGCGCTGCTATTTGTTTTTATCAACAATGCCGCTGCCCAGTGTCAAACCTGGAACGACTCTCCACGCAAGTCGGAAGCAGAGGATGCTCACGTTATTTATCGTCCTTTTTTGAAAGGCAAGGATGTTCCGGACCTCGTGAAAATGGATGATGCCAATTTCAATATTGCTTTCGACAACTGGAAAAAAGCGTATGAAATTGCACCTGCTGCCGACGGTCAACGCCCTTCACACTTCGCAGACGGACGCCTCCTCAACCGTGCGCTGATGGGTCGTACAACCGACGAAGCCAAAAAAAAGGAATACGCCGCTGCGGTAGTTCGCCTCTATGACGAAGAAATCCAATGCTACAAAAAC
>JABWAJ010000472.1 GCA_013361075.1 Saprospiraceae bacterium
GTTCGACATCCGCACCCTGAAAAATTTATCCAGGTTGGAGGAGTAAATTGCTAAAAATTTAATGCGCTCAAACAAAGGCACACTGGGATCCTTAGCCTCCTGTAGCACCCGGTAATTGAATGCCAACCAGCTGATGTCGCGTTGAAACATAGGGATCAATGCGTTGGTTACAACTTTTTGGGGCTGTTTGGGTACGTTTGTGCGAGTTGGTGTTGCCATATTTCGGGTAGTGGTTATTTGTTATTTGCCATTGGGTTTGTTGTTCGTTGTTAGTTGTTTGTTGTTAGTTGTTTGTTGTTCGTTCCGTTCTCGCCTCCCTCAGGGTGTTCGCGATACGCCGGAATGGAAAGGATTGACCTGTTTTGCTCTCAGAAGCCGCTCTGAAAGAACAACCGACAACATCTTTAGGTTAAAACAACCTCATCTGGCCTCCTTCCGGTTCTTTGCCCATTAATTTCGGACCTCGTGTTTCGATGCCTTTTATCTGCCGGGCACGTTCAAAAACATACAAAGCCAACTCTGGTGCCAGCAGGTTGTCGGGTTCGTGGGTGAAAAAAAATACCTCCTGCAGCCCTTGCTCAAACCACGTAGCAATGCGGGCAACCCAGGCATCTACCCGCAAATAATCGGTCGGATGGAGGTTATTGCCCACGAACCGTACCATCGCCGTATCGTTGGTTAGGCGCATGTGCAGAACGTCTCTTCGGCCAGCCACATCGGTAATGACGGTGGAAATCCGATGCATTTCCATCAGGGCGAAAAGGGCAGTTGCGGCGGGGCTTTCGCCAAACCAACTTTCGTGCCTAAGTTCGAGAGCCAACGGAATGTGCTTTGGAAACCGCTCGATAAACCGCTCGATCACCGGTAGACGATCAACGCCAAAATAAGGTGGCAATTGCATAAAACAACAGCCTAATTTTTCTTCCAATTGTTGGATGGATTCACAAAATGCGGGCAATTCTCCTCCACTGATGCCAAGGTTATTGCTGTGGCTGATTGTTTGGGGCAACTTGGGGCAAAACCGAAAATCGCCGGCTGCCTCATTTTTCCATTTCTGGATCGTAACCCAATCCGGGATGCGGTAATGGGTAGTATTGAGCTCAATGGTGTTGAATTGCCTGCTGTAATGGCGCAGGAAATCACTGGCTTTGGCCTTTTCAGGATATACTTTCCCTACCCACTCTTTCATGCTCCAGCCTGTACAACCGATGAAAAAAGCAGGGGGCCTTCCCGACGCCGGGCTTTGGGCAAGGAGCTTTGCCGTTCCCGCAACATCGGCAGGTAAGGTAAAATCTACAGATTCGATACTTTGTAACTTACCAAATTCCATAAGTTTATGGTTAAGCCTTTTCTGTATTAGCCTTGCAAGCGGCAGTTTTTCAAATACTCAAATCATTCCCACCGACTAAGTGCCATCGCCAATTCTTTCTCCTCTCCTTTTTTCATCAACCGATGCAGGTAGGTATGCTCATCCAGCATCTGGGTTTCTGTGTACAGGACGTCGTTCCAGCGGCTTTCCGCACGATACAAAACTTCCATGCCGGCTACCCGCTTCTCCTGGAGCATGTCCGGTGGCATAGCTTCCAGCATCCATTGTATATAAAGAGTGTTGTTGAGGTGCAGGTTAAAATCGAGATCATGCCAGTTGACTTCGAAGGCTTTTGTAAAATTGGCCTGCTCAAATTTTGGGAACCGAAACTCGGGCCTCGGCAGGCATTTTTCCGGCGCAGGCATTTTTGCTTCAAAATCCAGGATGAACCCCGGAATCGGTGCCATCCGGCGGGTGATGGTATCCATCAGCAGCCAGGCGGAAGACGACTGGATCAGCAACTCTTCATCGGCACCAAAAATTTTATAATCGCGGTACGTAAAACGCCGGTCAAAGCCAGTTGGGCAGGTAGAAACCCTGATGCGTTCCCCCAGCCCGGGCAATCGAAAAACCTGCATGGACTTGCGCAGCAAAACCCAGGAAATGTTTTGGGCTTCTAAATCCCAGATCGATACACCTAACTGAATCACGTTTTGCATGGCAGCTTCCTGCATCAGTCGGATCAGGGCCGGAATGGTTGCCCGCTTGCAGTGATCAATTTCGTAGGTCCGCACTGCAAATGATTCGCTATATTCCAAAGGAGAAATAAATTGTGGCATGCTGGTGTCTTTTGTTAGCTCCTCAGCAGAAGCGGAAAAGAAATAACCGGCTGCCAAGTTAGGCCGAATTGCGGAATTGTACTATTTCTTCGCTCAGAAAGCGCCTGAGTTTAAAGCAACAAGATGAAAAACCGACTACCTGCCTCCATGCATTTTTGCCTGATAACCAGTTAATTAATCTTTGTTTCCAATTATTATTTGGATTACCGGTCACCAATACGCAAGATTCCGCAATAAATTTTAAAAAATCTTTTGGTCGTTTATACGAAAGTGATACCTTTGCATTCGCTTTTGAAAAGGCATACCCACACAAGGGTAATTTTACGCAGATTCATCATGTTTTAATTAAGCAAAGCACACTATGCCTACTATTAATCAGTTGGTACGAAAAGGCAGGGTACAGGTAGAAACAAAAAGCAAGTCCCGCGCATTGGATTCTTGTCCGCAGAAGCGTGGTGTTTGCACCCGTGTTTATACAACAACACCTAAGAAACCGAACTCTGCTTTGCGCAAAGTTGCTAAAGTACGTTTGACCAATCAGATTGAAGTCATTGCCTACATTCCGGGTGAAGGCCACAACCTCCAGGAGCACTCCATCGTGTTGATCCGCGGCGGTCGTGTAAAAGACCTTCCGGGTGTTCGTTATACCATCGTTCGTGGCGCATTGGACACTGCAGGTGTAAACGACCGCAAAAAGAGCCGGTCTCACTATGGCACCAAACGTCCTAAGAAATAATTCAACATCCTGTTAATACGGAAAAACTTCCGAATAATGAGAAAAAGGAAACCGAAACTTCGAATAATTGCTCCAGACCCGAGATACCTCGACCCAATGGTCACCCAGTTCATCAATAACATGATGTACGAAGGTAGCAAAGGTGCAGCTTTTCGCGTGTTCTACCAGGCGATGGATATCGTTAAGGATAGAACCAAGCAAGATGAGCATGGACTTTGGAAGAAGGCCCTGAACAATGTGATGCCCGCTGTAGAGGTTAGAAGCCGCCGTATCGGGGGGGCTACTTTCCAGATTCCGACAGAAATCCGCGCCAAGCGCAAAGTTTCTATCGGTATGAAGTGGCTCATTCGCTTTTCCCGCCAGCGTAGCGGTAAGGGAATGGCAGAAAGATTGGCTTCTGAAATCATTGCAGCCAGCAAGGGCGAAGGTGCCGCTGTAAAAAAGCGGGAAGATACGCACAAGATGGCAGAGTCGAACCGCGCATTTGCACATTTCAAAGTTTAATAAACAACCTGCCCAAGGACAATCATGGCAAAAGATCTTAAATACACGAGGAATATTGGCATTGCCGCTCACATTGATGCGGGCAAAACCACTACAACCGAGCGTATCCTATATTATACCGGTGTTTCGTACAAAATCGGTGAGGTACACGATGGCGCTGCCACGATGGACTGGATGGAGCAGGAGCAGGAACGTGGCATCACGATTACCTCTGCTGCTACGAAGTGTACCTGGACAGTAGAAGATAAGTTATACGACTTCAACATCATTGATACTCCCGGCCACGTGGATTTTACCGTTGAGGTAAACCGCTCTCTGCGCGTGTTGGATGGTCTGGTGTTCCTGTTCAGTGCCGTTGACGGTGTTGAACCGCAGTCGGAAACCAACTGGCGCCTTGCAGATAACTACAAGGTACCGCGTTTGGGTTTTGTCAATAAAATGGACCGCTCGGGTGCCGATTTTTTCATGGTTGTTAACGACATGCGTGAAAAATTGGGATCCAATGCAATTCCTCTCCAGATTCCAATTGGTGCTGAAGAGAAATTCAAGGGTGTCGTTGACCTCATTACCAACCAGGCCATCGTTTGGAATGAGCACGACATGGGGATGACTTATCAGGAAATTCCAATTCCGGAAGACCTCGTTGAGCAGGTAAAAGAATACCGCGAAAAATTGGTGGAAGCTGCCGCTGAGTTCGACGATTCTTTGATGGAGAAATTCTTCGAAGATCCTACTCAAATTACAGAACGTGAAATATTAGATGCTTTACGTAAGGCTGTTGTTGATATGAAAATCGTACCTATGGTGTGTGGTTCTTCTTTCAAAAACAAAGGAGTTCAATTTATGTTAGATGCTGTTTGTAAATATTTACCATCTCCAATGGATAAAGAAGGTATTGTCGGAATCAACCCTGATGATAAAGATTTATTGGAAGAAGATCAAAGAAAAATTTTACGTAAACCGGATGTTAAAGAGCCATTCGCTGCTTTAGCATTTAAAATTGCTACTGACCCTTATGTTGGTCGTTTAGCTTTCTTCCGTGCCTATTCAGGTCGTTTAGATGCAGGTTCTTACGTATTAAATACACGTTCAGATAACAAAGAGCGTATATCACGTATCTATCAAATGCATGCCAACAAACAAAACCCAATCGAATATATCGAAGCAGGTGATATTGGTGCGGCAGTAGGATTTAAGGATATCAAAACAGGAGATACATTGTGTGATGAAAAACACCCAATCATTCTTGAGTCAATGAAATTCCCTGATCCTGTGAT